>NZ_JAQQDB010000054.1:0-50455 GCF_046030135.1 Caballeronia jiangsuensis | reverse complement strand
GATCGGGTATCTCGGGCGGCGGACCTAATGTCATGCCGGTTAAAGAAAACGGGCGCCCCTCGGGAGGCGGTAAAGCAACGTGCTGCCTGAGCTACCCCGCTGTATGGCAGCCTGATTTAAGGCTGACGGTGCGCTGGCTGGTCTTTAAGGACGTCAAAAGGCTCGGCGCCAAGGCACCTGGTAATTGGTACAAAGCCGAGAACGTTCGGATAGCGCGGTACGACGGCAATCACACGGCTGGAGCCTGGCTGATCTTCCTTCCGGACGATCGAGTGCGTCTGATGGTGGTCGATGGCAACCATGACGGCGGCAACAATGCGAATAATCGCCCCCCCGACGATGACCCGTTGATCGTAAAAGGCATAGTGGACACGGAGTGGAACGAGCGGTTTCCAAATGGCGTAGCGCGAGGACTTCAATAATGAACGTGAAATGGCCTGATCTTATGCCGGAAGGCGGCGGCCTTTCTCAATGCAAGAACGAATCGCAACGTGGCAAGGTGCTAGCGGAGGTTAAAGAATGAACCGTTCTGCTTTAGCGGCATGCTTTTACAGGGACACGAACATATGAAAATCCCAATTCGATTGTTTTGCGGTTTTTCCCTCACGGCAGCGCTCGTGTTATTCGCATCCTGCACCTCTGCGAAGTCGTGGTCAGACAAGGACCCTCGGGCGCTGAACAGCGGCGACGTCAAGATGCTGAACTACACGCCTTGGTACATCCATACCGCTGAGATTGAGGGGCCGAAAGAATCGAATATCTCCGGCGGCGGTCCCAATGTCATGCCGGTCAAAGAAAACGGGCGCCCCTCGGGAGGCGGCAAAGCAACGTGCTGCCTGAGGTATCCCGCCGTGTGGCAGCCTGACCTCAGACTGACGGTCCGGTGGCTGGTCGACAAAAAGCAGGACGGCAAGACCTGGGGCTACTGGTACAAAGCGGAGAACGTCCAGATAGCTCAATACGACGGCAATCATACAGCGGGAGCCTGGTTAGTTTTCCTCCCTGGCGATCGTGTGCGCCTGATGATCGTCGATGGTAATCGTGACGGGGGAAACAATCCGAATAATCGTCCGCCTGACGACGATCCGCTGATCGTGAAAGGAACCCTCGATGAAGAATGGAATCGGCTGTATCGTAAGAATGGAAACGCACAATGAACGTGAAATGGCCTGATCTCATGCCGGAAGTTGGACGCCTTCCGGAAAGCAAGACCGCATCTCAGCTTGGCAAGGTGCTGGTGGCCGACCCGACGATGTCATGCCCGCTGACATTGCACGTGACACTGTTCTTCGACGGTACCAACAACAACGATGCAGAAGACAACGGCGTTTGGCGGGATTCGAAGGTACTGACGCACACGAATGTGGCGAGGCTGTTCAATGCAGCGATAGATGCCCCTGAAGATGGTGTGTTCGCATGGTATGTCCCCGGCGTCGGCACGCCGTTCGAAAAAATCGGTGAGAATGTCTACACGACAGGCGGGAAAGCAATGGCCGCCGGATTCGATAATCGGTGGGTCGACGAGGGTCGTCGTCCGCAGACAGTTCGGCAGATTTATGTGAACGTGATCGGTTTTTCACGCGGCGCGGCTGCGGCACGCGCATTCGTGCACAAGCTCATCAACGAATGGGCACCTGATGGCAAGATCGGACCGGGCACGGGCCAGTCTGCTTTGCCGTACACGGTCAATTTCATGGGACTGTTCGACACGGTGGCGGCAGTGGGTTTGCCTGACGCGACCCGAAGCATGTTCAACTTCGGCGCAGCCGGTCACTCTTCGCTTCCTTGGATATTCCAGTTAAATGGCACGGCCTTCGCCGCCAATGGCGCCATGAATATCCCGACGGAGGTCCGCTGCTGCTACCACGCGTTCTCCATCCATGAGCAACGCATGGCCTTCGCGCTGGATTCGATCCGGATGGGGGAGAACTACGGGAGCGGTAATCGTGTTGAGGTGGCCTATCCCGGCGTGCATTCCGATGTCGGCGGCGGATACGGCCCGGGCGAGCAGGGGAAGGCTTGCGGCAGCGATGGCAAAGGTCTCGATTCGTGCAAACTGAGCCAGATTCCGCTGCATGACATGTACATTGCCGCGCTCAACGCAGGCGTGCCGCTGAATACTAGTGACGCCATGCCGGCTCTGGCAAAGAACGACTTCAAGATCGATCCGACAACGATCAAGACGTTCAACGCATGGCGCCTGGCCGCTCCGCCAATCACGAAGTTTGAAGAGGCTATGCAGTTCGGCATGCGCCAGATGCTCGCGTGGCGCACGATGCGTGCGCAACCGGGAGGCCAGTATGTCACCGAACAGCCCTTTTACCGACGCGCCCAGGAAGACGGATATTCGCCGTTCCAGCTTCAAAATAGGGTAGAGAAAGCACAGAAGACTGATCCACAATCACAAGCGCTGAGCGACCAGCTCAGGGAGGCCCAATCGAAGCAACGTGCGAACGGCGCGAGCGGCAACGTCTATTCGCTGTCCGATGCGCGCGAGTTGTCGGATCAGATCGACGACCTGATAGTCAAACAAAGGAAGCGTACCGAAGAACTGACGGGTGAGATTGCGCATCCCGATCGAAAGCCCGCTGAGCCCGGATCACGGCCCAACACCAGCCGGCCAGGCGAAGCACCATCGGATATGCCCACGAACGACAAACGAGACCTGCGTCAGGGCGCGGAGGAAATGCAGTTGCTGTTGGTGTATCTCGACCCTGCGCAGCGCCCGCGTTGGCATATTGATCCGAGCTTGCCGGTGGATCTGCCGCGCGTGGAGCACGCGGCGCCCTCCGATTCACCGAACGTGAGGATTGTCGAGCGGGGATTGAGAACCGGATTGAATGGCGCGACCAGACTCGTCATATTCGATCCCAATGACGATGTTGTGCTCAAGCCGGTACAAGACGTTCTCCCGTTCATGCGCGAATGTACTTCCGATGCAGCCGTCGACAGATTCGCGTCGCAACCCGATGTGGTCGCGCTGTATGACGACCTCATTCACGACAGCCGTTGCTGGTTCAAGGTGCCCTGGTTCCGCGAGAATGCGCCGGGTGGCTATTTCTGGCCGCGAGTCGTGTTCCAAGGAAACGATGATCGCTCTCATTGGTTGGGCATCGATCCATTGAAGGTGGCCCTCGAGTTGAATCAGGACCACGGTGTCGATACTACGGCCAACGCCGAGCGGACGGAGATTGCATGATGAGTCAAAGCTCGTCGGTCAGATCAAACCGCGAATCGCGTTCTCGCCTGTACGGCCTCGTGGATGCTGCGGCTCGTCCGGAGCAGATCCATGCGCTGCTCATGCAATCGGGCGAGGCTTTCCGCTCTGTTTATGCGGGTTTGCCTGAAGAGGAAATGGATCGCGCGTCGCTGTTCCTCGTGCCCATTTCCGACACGCGCGCCGACTGGTTCATGGAACTCGATCGGATCGACTTGCACACGCCATGTCTGTCCCTGCTCGAAAGCCGCGTCGATCCGGATTCGTTAATCACGCATCTTCAGGCGTTTCTCTTCGCCGAGATCGGCGACAACATGACGGCGATGATCCGTTTCTTCGACCCGCGCAATACCAGCGCGGTACTTGACATCTGGGGCAAGCAAGTTCGCGAGATGTTCATGGGACCGATCGAGCGGTGGACGGTTCGCGGACGACACGAGAACTGGCAACGTATTCAGACTGGTTCGCAGCCAACGGGCCGGATCTGCAATTCGATTCTGGTTCGCCTCGATCAGGCGGAGACGGATGCACTGATGGCGTATACGGAGCCGGACGAGTTGCTGGCGGTGCTGATCGAAAACGAGGCGGTCGACGGCACGCGCCCTTATCTCGAACGCTTCACCGATTTTCTGCCCCGCTATCGCCGAGCCTTGCAATGGGAAATCACGGAGCCGGGTGATCGTCTGCTGTTTTGTCAATACAGCTATCTGTATGGCGCGGCGTTTGATCGCCACAGAAGCGTTCACGAAGCCTTGTTGAAACGAAAAAGCACGGGTGAGGCATTCAGGCTAACCGTTAGCCGAATACCGATGGCTGTCTGGGATGACATTGCCCGTAACCAGGAAAAGCTCCTTGCGGTAACGACCGGATGAAACGTACAACCAATCCACAATGGAATTCGATATGCCCCTGCAAATAATTGTAGTCGGTGACGCCACTACTCACGGAGGCAAGGTCGTTACTGGCTCGGAGACACATACGATCGGCGATAAGCCGATTGCCCGCCTGCATGACCTCGTCGATTGCCCGGAAAAGTATCCGGACGGTCGCCCGCATGGACTCAACAAGATCATTGAAGCGGATCCAAGCTTCATCATCGGTGATAGGCCCGTTGCTTTACACGGACATCGTACAGAATGTGGATGCACACTTATTGGAAGTGTGTCAGCAGCCGTGGGCGACTGACGCGTCTGGACAACGACCGATTCTTCAACTTCTACATCGATCTGCTGACGCGCCCCGTCCCCGTGAAATTCCAATAGCGCCAAAATTTCAGACCCGGCGGTGCAACCCGCCGGGCCTGCAAAGAAAGCATCAAACTTCCAACTGCTCCAGCACCTTCCCCTTCGTCTCGATCCCCATGTAATGCACCGCCACGGCCGCAACCAGCGGCACCACAGCCAGCGCATAAAACGCGACATTCATATTCCCGCCCATCAACGTCTTGCCGACGAGCGCCGGCGCGAAAATCGCCGCGATCTTGAGCCATGCACCACCGAGGCCGCATCCGAACGCGCGGATGCTCGTCGGATAAAGCTCGGGCGTATAGACATAAGCGGTGATGAAGCCGCACGCCATGAAGCCGAGCGCGAGCGCGCAGAACGTCGCGACCACATACACCGACTGCATGACGAACACGCCCGCACAGACCAGCGACACCGCGCACAACACGAACGACCAGTTGATGACCGGCTTGCGCCCGACCTTGTCGACGATCAGCGCGCACGTCAGCGAGCCGATCACGCCGAGCACGGACGCCGCCACCGCCAGATTCAGCGCGAGTTGCAACGGCGCATGATAGACGGTCTTGTAGATCGTCGGCAGCCACGTCGAGAGGCCGTACTGAATCACGCCGCACGTCATCCACAGAAGCGCGACCGCGATCGTGCGCTTCAGATACGCCGGGCCGATCAGATCGAGACGGCGGCGCTTCGGATGACGGTTCGCCATCGCTTCGAACTCGGCGAGATTGCCGATCGGCGGCAGCGGCTGCTTCACGGTGGCTTCGAACGCGTTGAGCGCGTCGCCGGCTTCGCGCATGCGGCCGCGTTCGCCGAGCCAGCGCGGCGATTCCGGCACCAGCGTGCGCAGCAGGAAGAACAGCAGGAGCGGCACGCCGCCGATGAAGTACATCACTTCCCAGCCGAAGCGCGGCACGATCCACGCGCCGAGCGCGTTCGATGCGAGCAGGCCGATCGGAAACACGATCTCATAGAGCAGCACGAAACGGCCGCGTCCATGCGCACGCGTGATCTCGTTGATGTACGTCGCCGCGACCGGCAACTCGCCGCCGAGTCCGAGCCCCTGCACGATCCGCAACGCGACGAACACCGCGAACGAAGGCGCGAAGCCGCACGCGATGCTCGTCAGGCCGATGATGCCCGAGCTCCACGCGATGGAGCGCACGCGCCCATAGCGTTCCGCGAGCGACGGGAACAGGAACGCGCCGATCAGTTGCCCGATCGAGCCCGAAGCGATCAGAAAGCCGACCTGCCCCGGCGTAAGCCCCCATTTCTGGATGAGCAGCGGCAGCGTCGCCGCGATGACGATGACATCGAAGCCATCGAAGAACGTCGCCGCGCCGATCAGGATACGCGCGCGCACCTGCATCGCGTTGGCGGGCAGCCGCTCGATGCGCGCGATGATCGATCCCTTCGTGACCGCGTGAGCGGCAGTGGCCGCGTCGGCGACTGTCGTGGCGGTGCCGCCGTGTTGAACGGCCGTATTGCCCATGCTCCTCATGCCTGCTCCCGTCTGTGTGTTATGCGAGTGCTTTCGCGGTGTCTGCGAGCGCCGCGATATCGACCGCGCGCCCCTGACTCATCCATTTCTTCGCGACCTTGAGATCGCGCGTCGCGTTGATCGCGATGACGCCGCGCAATGCATCGCCCTCGAAGAAAAACAGCGACGCGCGACGCGCGTCCAGATCGCCGCGCACGACCGGCACCGCGCCCGCCGGAATGTCGCCGAGAATCTGCAGGTTCACGTCGTACTGATCCGACCAGAACCACGGAATCTCGGCATACGGCGTGCGCACGCCGAGCACCGCTCGCGCCGTCGCGATCGCCTGGTTCTGCGCGTTCGCCCACGATTCGAGGCGCACGCGGCGCTTGAGCCACGCGTTCGGATGATTGGCGACATCGCCGCACGCGAACACATGCGCATCGTTGGTCGCGCCGAATTCATCGACGACGATGCCATCGTTCACGTCGATGCCCGCGCGTTCCGCGATCGCCGTATGCGGCGCGAGGCCGATGCCCGCGACCGCGAAATCGGCATCGACCGTCGTGCCGTCGGCGAGTTGCGCGCGCACGCCGTTGCCGAAGTCTTCGAGCGACACGAGCGATGCATTCAGCCGCACATCCACGCCGTTATCGCGATGCAGCTTCAACAGAAAATCGGACACGCTTTCGGGCACCGAACGTCCGCACAAACGCGGCGCGCCTTCGATCACCGTCACATCGACGCCGAGCTTCTTCGCTGTCGCCGCGACTTCGAGGCCGATCCATCCGCCACCGATCACGACGAGCCGCTTGCTATGACTCTCGCGCAACCGCTTGCCGATGAGCATCGCGTCGTCGAGCGTGCGCAGATAGGCGAGATGCGAGGTCTTCACGAGCGACTCCGGCAGACGCCGCGCCGCGCCACCCGTCGCGATGACGAGGCGGTCGTAGTGCACTTCGCGTCCGCTCGCGGTGCGCACGATGCGCGCGTCGCGATCGATCGATGCCGCGCATTCCGGCTGCCACGCTTCGACATTCAGCTCGGCGAACGCGTCGTGATCGACGATGCGCACGGTGTCGATATCCGCATCGCCCGCGAGCACGGCCTTCGACAGCGGCGGGCGCTCGTAGGGAAGATGAATCTCGTCGGCGATCATCACGAGGCGGCCATCGAAACCTTCCTTGCGCAGCGTCTTCACGATCCAGCCCGCCGCCTGTCCGCCACCGATCACCACGACCGTTTGAAGATCAGCCATTTTTGCGCTCCGTCATGAACTTGCCTTCCGGCGCCTTCGCGTCTTTCTGGCGGCGCGTGTTGCCGTCGAGACCGCCATCGACGGCCCATTCCGCGAACACGGTCGGGCCGGGCTCGAAATCGCGCGGCTGCCATTCGGGCGTGAGCACGTCTTCATCGGCGTAATACTCGATGAGTCCGCCCGCCGGATTCTTGAAGTACCAGAAGTACGCCGACGAAACCGGATGACGTCCCGGCCCGAGCTGGGTCGTCCAGCCGCAGCGGCTGATGTGCAGGCCGCCGCCGAATACTTCGTGGATATCGCGCACGGTGAACGCGACGTGATTCAGGCCGCGCTTGCCGTCGGGCAATTGCAAAAGGAACAGGTCGTGATGGCCGCCGTGCGGCGCGCAGCGCATGAACGCACCGCGGCCCGGATATCGATCCGACGTCTCGAAGCCGAGCAGCTCGTGATAGAACTTCTCCTGCTCCGCGACGCAGTTCGTGAAGAACACGACATGTCCCACTTCCACCGGCTCCGCGCGCTCGTACACGGGACTCGGCGTATCGACGCGCAGGGTTTGGCCCCACACGTTCGAAGGCGAGCCCTTCACGTCGATGTCGCGTTTCTTCGTGACTTCGACGCGTATCGCCATGCCGTTCGGATCGATGCAGCCGACCGCGTCATCCGTTTCGACGTGTCCGGGCTGGCCCGCGAAGCGCCCGCGCAGTGCATCGAGTTCTTCGCGCGTCGCGACGGCCCACGTGACTTCGCGCAGCGTCGGACCGCCTTCGAAGGCGGGCGGAAGCGCGGGGTCATCGGACAGCGCGAGCAGCACTTCGCAGCCGTTCAGGGTTTCGAAACGCGCGCGCGTTTCGTCGTGCGCGACTTCCTTCAGGCCCCAGTCGGCGAAAAAGCGCCGGCAGGTGTCGAGGTCCGTCACGCCGTATGTGATTCGTTCAATGCCGAGAATCGTCATGGCAACTCCTTCAGTTCGCCCACGGCAGCGGGGCATCGTTCAAGCCCCAGTACAGGCTCTTCTGCTGCATGTATTCGCGCAGACCCAGACGGCCTTTCTCGCGTCCCATGCCGCTGTCTTTCCAGCCGCCGAAAGGCGTCGAAATCGAAAATTGCTTGTAGGTGTTGATCCAGACCGTGCCGGTGTTCAATGCACGCGACATCTTCCACGCGCGCTTGTAGTCCCGCGTCCAGATGCCCGCAGCGAGGCCGAACACGCTATCGTTCGCCTGGTCGAGCAGCGCGGCTTCGTCGTCGAAGGGCAAGGCGGCGAGCACCGGTCCGAAGATTTCTTCCTGACACATGCGCGCATCGTTGCTAAGACCTTCGATGATCGTCGGCAGATAGAAGAAGCCTTTCTCGCGGCCGTCGCCCGTGGGACGCTCGCCGCCGCACAGGAGCGTGCCGCCTTCTTCGAGACCGAGCGCGACGAAGCGCTCGATGCTTTCGCGATGCTGCCCCGTGATGAGCGGGCCCATCTGCGTGTTCTCGCGCGTCGGATCGCCGACGCGCAGCTTCCTCGCGCCATCCACGAGCCGCGCCATGAATTCGCCATACACCTTGCGCTCGACAAAGAGCCGCGAACCCGCGATGCACGATTCACCCGACGAACTGAAGATGCCGTAGAGCACGCCGTTCACCGCGTGATCGAGATCGGCATCGGCGTACACGATGGTCGGCGACTTGCCGCCGAGTTCGAGCGACACCGGCATCAGCTTCTCGGCGGCGAGCCGCGCGATGCCGCGACCGACTTCCGTGCCGCCCGTGAACGCGACTTTCTTCACGAGCGGATGCCGCACGAGCGCATCGCCGATCACGGAACCTTTGCCCGGCAACACGCTGACGACGCCCTTCGGCACGCCCGCTTCCTCGCAGATGCGCGCGAGTGCCAGCGATGCGAGCGGCGTCACTTCGGCCGGCTTCAGCACGACGGCGTTGCCTGCGGCGAGCGCGGGCGCGAGCTTCTGCGCGTCGGAAGCAATCGGCGAATTCCACGGCGTGATCGCCGCGACGACGCCGAGCGGCTCGTGCACGCTCATCGTCAGATAGTCGCCGCGCGAAGGCGTGAGTTCTTCTTCGAGCGTTTCGAGGCACGACGCGAAGTAGCGGAACGTGCTGGCCGCACTCGTGACGAGCGCGCGCGTTTCGCTGATCGGCTTGCCGTTGTCGCGGCGCTGCAATTGCGCGAGCGCTTCGTGGCGCGCTTCGATCAGGCTCGCGATGCGATGCAGAACGGCGGCCCGCTGATGCGGCATCAATCCGGCCCAGTCGGCCTTCCGGTAAGCACGATCCGCGATCTCGACGGCTTCGCGCGCATCGTCGGCGTTCGCCGTGCTGATTTCCGCGTTGACGCTCTGATCGGCGGGATAGATGCTCGCGTACTGATTGCCACGCCCCTGGCGCCATTCGCCGCCGATAAAGATATCGCCGGACGTCACGAGCGAAGTGTCGGGATGATTCATCGTTCAAAAACTCCTTCAGATGACGCAGCGCGCGGCGCGATTGCGCAACGCACGGATCGCGCTGAACGCGGTGAGCGCGGATGTCTTGGGATTCGACGGCAGCGGCTTGCCGCACATTTCGAGCGACATCTCGCCGAACGCGCCGCGCGCGACGATGCGATGCACGTTGCGCTCGACAGCCGGATCGGCGATCAGCCGCACGCGCGTGCCGTCGAGCCCGAGACCGGCCAGCGCGATGGTCGCCGCGACGTTCGCGTTCTTCGGATAGAGCCGCGCGGCATCGCGTGCGGTCCCTTCGAAAATGACCTTCTCGGCCGTCAGCGACCTCAGATCGCACACGCTTTCGGCGGGCGTGCCGAGCCAGCCGAGCGGCGGCTTGCGGCCCGTGTACTGCACGTCGTCGAGGCCGCCTTCCTTCGCTGCCGCGAGCGCATCGACGCCGCCGATCGCACCCGACAACAGCGTGATCGTGGCCGCGCCTTCGTCGGCGGCGCGGGAGAGCGCATCGAGCAGGCCGGCTTCGGACAGCGCGCCGATCGATGCGACCGCGCAATCCGTGCCCGACTTCAAGAGCGGCACGACGTGATCGACGAGCGCCGCATGTCCCGCGCATTCGAGCGCGAACTCGGGATGGCTCGCGAGCGCATCGACATGCGACACGACATCGACGTGATCGCCAAGCACCGAGCGCACGTAGTCGCGATCGCGCTCCGGCACGATGACATGCGAGATGCGCACGAGCGGATCGTTATCGAGCGCCTGGAACACCGCCCTGCCGATCGCGCCGAAGCCGATCATCGCGATATCGATCGCGTGCTGTGCGTGACGAGGATCACGCATATTCGGGCTCCTTCGGCTCTTCCTTCTTCACCGGCGGGCCTGCGAACGCGGTCGCGAACGAGCCGACCGACAGCATGTCCACTTCGACGAGCACCGGACCGTCGATGGCGAGTCCTTCGCGCACGATGTCATCGGCCTGATCGAGCGACGTGATGCGGCGATGCGCGAGCCCGAGACTCGCGCAGAACTGCGCGAAATCCGGCTGATGCAGATCGACGAACATGCGGCGTCCGCCGTACTGCGCGTCCTGGATGTTGCGGATGACGCCATAGCATTGATCGTTCATCAGCACGATCATCACGTTCGCCTTCTCCTGCACGGCCGTGGCGAGTTCGCCGACATTGACCATCAAACCGCCATCGCCGACGAGCGCGACGGTCTTCTTCGCCGCGCCCGAGAGCGCCGCGCCGATCGCCATCTGCATGCCCTGGCCGATGCCGCCGCCGAGCGCATGCACGCCCGCGCGCGGATTGAAAATCTTCAGCAGGCGATTGCCCCACGTGCTGTTCGAGATCGTCACGTCGCGGACCCAGTTGTAATCGCGTCCGACCGCGCGTTGCAGCGAATCGACGAGACGCTTGTACGGTCCCAGTCCCTTCGATACTTCCGCGACCGCCGTTTCGCGCGCGGCGGCGAGATCGCCCGCGAACGCCGGATCGATACGGATGCGGCCTTCGAGCAGCGTCGCGAGTTCATCGAGCACGCGCGATGCGTCGCCATGCACGAACAGTTCGTTGCGATAGCCACGGCTGTCGGCGAGCGCATCGGCGTCGATGCGATAGAGCGGTTGCGGCAGCGCGAGCTTGTACTTCAGCGTTTCGTTGCCGCGCAGACGCGAGCCGACGACGACGAGCGCATCGCACGTCTTGTAGAACGCTTCCACCGACGGATGCACGTTGAACGCCCCGAGCGTCGCCGGATGATCTTCCGGCAGCACGCCGCGTCCCTGCACGCTCGTCACCACGCCGAAGCCGAGCTTCACCAGCCGCTCGACCGCGCTCTTCGCATGACGCGTGCCGCCGCCGAGCCACAGCAGCGGGCGCTTTGCGTTCGTGAGCGCATCGGCGAGTTGCTTCACGCGCAGGCTGTCGTGCGTGAGAGAACCGACGTGCGGCGCGGCCAGATCGGCGGGCCATTCGATTTCGGCGGCCTGGATGTCGATCGGAATCTCGACGCTCACCGGTCCCGCAGGCGCGGTCAGCGCGACGCGCACGGCTTCGCGGATCGTCGGCAATGCGGTTTCGATCGTGCGCACGCGGAACGCGGCCTTCGAGATCGATTGCAGCATCGACAACTGATCGGGCGCTTCGTGGATATACGCGAGGTCCTGATCGAGATATTCGGTTTCGATCTGCCCCGTGACATGCAGCAGTGCCGTGCCGGCGGTCAGGGCTTCGACCATTGCGCCCGCCGCATTGCCGGCGGCGGTTCCCGTCGACGTGAACGCGACGCCCAGTTCGCCCGAGACACGCGCGAGGCCATCGGCCATGTTCAGCGCGCCCGCTTCGCCGCGCGCGCCGACATAGCGGATATTGCCGCGACGGCCGATCGCATCGAGGATCGGCATGTTGTGAATCGAGATCACGCCGAACGCCGTGCGCACACCGCATTGTTCGAGGAACGCGGCGATCAGTTCGCCGACCGTGGTTTTCTTAGACATGACGAGCAAAGCCTCCGGAAACATCGATATGGCTGCCGGTCGTGTACGACGACAGCGTTGTTGCGAGATAAAAGAGCGCCTGCGCCGCTTCTTCGGGAAGCCCGAAGCGGCCGAGCGGAATGTTCTTCTTGCGCGCGAGTTCGCCGGTCCATTGCTGCCAGCTTTGACGCGGCTCTTGCGCCTGTTGGAAATAGTCCTGATAACGCCGCTTCCACTGCCCCGATTCGACGATGCCGATCAGAATCGAATTCACGCGGATGCGTTGCGGCGCGAGTTCCGTCGCGAGCGATTTCACGAGGCTCAGCACGCCTGCTCGCGCCGATGAAGTCGCGACCATGTGTGGCTCCGGCTGCAACGCGAGCAGCGAATTCACGCAGACGATCGCGGGCGAGGGCGCGTCTTTCAGCATCGGCAAAAAGGCACGCGTCGGGCGGATGATGCTGAAGTACTTCAGCTCCAGTTCGTCGCGCCAGGCGTCGTCGGTCGTATCGGCGAAGGTGGACACGCGGCCTTGTCCCGCGTTGTTCACCAGCATGTCGACGCGGCCGAAGCGTTCCTCGATGCGTGACGCGAAGGCGTTCACCTGGTTCTCATCGAGCACGTCGCAACGTGACGCGAGCAATTGCGCTTGCGGAAATTCTTTTGCCAGCGCGGCTTGTGCTGCTTCGAGCCGTTCGCCGTCGCGTCCGCAAATGGCCACCGATGCGCCCGCCTGCAAGAACAGGCGCGCCGTCGCGTAGCCGATGCCCGACGATCCGCCGGTCACGACCGCGACCTGCCCTGAAAGATCGATCTGAATCATTGCAACCCCAGAGACTTCATGTATCGGCTCGACGCTGAAGCGCGCGCGGCCGGACGATAGTTGAGACGCATCGAGAGCGCATCGGCGGCTTCGCGAACCTTGTCGATGAGGCCGCTGCCGAGCAATGCGGCATCGATTTCCGGACGCGGGATCGTCGTCGTGATGACGGCGACGATGCGCCCCGTGTCGTTGCGAACCGGAGCGGTGACGACCGAAATGCCGCGCTCGAACGACGATTGACTCGTCGCATAGCCGCGTTCGGCGTCTTCTTTCACGCGCTCGAACAGTTCCTCCACGGTCTCGGGCGTCGACTTCGTGAAGCGCTCCAGATGCTGTTCCGGATAAAGCACGCGCAATTCATCGATCGACAGATCGCCCATCAGAACGTGACCGTGCGTCGTCGCGTGCGCGGGCAGGCGCGTGCCGACGTTCACCTTCACCGAGCTGAAGATCGGCGTGTGACTCTGCGCCTTCGCGACGAACACGACATCGCGGCCATCGCGAATCAGGATGTGGCTCGTGAGGCCGGTCGCATCGCGCAACGCTTCGATGATCGGCAGGCCGAGATCGGTCAGTTCGAGCGAGCTCAGGTATTCGAAGCCGAGGCGCAGGACGGCCACGCCCAGGCGATAGTTGCGGTCCTTGTCGGCGCGCTCCAGAAAGCCGAGCGATTCGAGCGTTTGCAGCAGCCGGAAAACCGTCGTGCGCGGAATGCCGAGGCGTCGCGACAGTTCCGGCGCGCCGAGCACGGGTTCGCGCGGCGAGAACTCGGTGAGAATCTTCAGTCCGCGTTCAAGGCCCGGCACGATGTAAGTCGGTTCGCCCTTGTCGGCTTCTTCGGTGGCGATGGATGTCATTGCGGTACTCCGTCTTTCATGTGACATTCGATGCCCTGGCAAAACGAATCGATCAGCGCCGTATAGGCGGCGGGTGATTCGACATAACCCGCGTGTCCGGCACGCGGCATGACTTGCAGGCTGACGTGCGCGGCCTGCGCGATGGGCGCGCACGCGGCGGGCGGCGTGATCGCGTCTTCCGCGCCGACCGCCACCGCGATGCGTCCGTGAAAGCGCGCGATATCCGCCGCGAGGTCCGCGTTCGCGAGCAGATGCGTCGCTTGTGCGTAGCCTTCGGGGACGATGCGCGCCATGTTCCAGCGGACCCATTCGCGGGCGGTGTCATCGGCGTATTGCGAGACCATGTTCGCGCTGCGCTCGCGTGCGAGTCCTTGCGGACCGAGTTCGTTCAGCATCTTCAGACGCGCATCGCGTTTCGCTTCGCGCAGTTGCTTCGATGCAGCGCCGTAACCCGCGGCGGGCGATATCAGCAGCAAGCCCGCGACACGCTCCGGCAGACTTGCGGCAAACGAGCCCGCGACGATCGCGCCGAGCGAATGACCGACGAGCACGCAACGCGTGATGTCCAGCGCATCGAGCCACGCGCGCAGCGCATTCGCATAGTCGGAAGCAACCGGCGATTCATTCGCCACGCGAGTGGACACGCCATAACCCGGCGCATCCCACGCGAGCACGCGACGCTTCGCGCCGAGCACATCGAGTTGCCGAACCCACGACGCCGCGCCCGACCCGATCCCGTGCAGCAACACGACGGGCAGCGTGTGCAGATGCGACGCACCTGCCTCGCGATAAGCCGTGATGCCGTGCGCGGTATCGATGTGCATGTCCGGAAAGCGCGCGAGCGTCTCGATGTTCATCGCAGCCTCAGCGCTTGAGCTTCGCCAGGGGCGAATCCGGCGGATATGTCGGCGTGATGGGCTTCGATGCGCCGAGCATCACGCACATCAGCGCGTCTTCCTCGCCGATGTTGATCTCCGTGCGATACACGCCGGGCGGCACCGAAATGAGATCGCGCTCGCCGAGCACGGCTTCCCACGTCTGTCCGTCCTTCTCGCAGACCACCTTCATCTTTCCGCGCAGCACGAAGAAAATCTCTTCGACGTCGATATGAATATGGCTCGGCCCGATGTTGCCTGCAGGAATGACCATCGTCGAAAACGTGAAGCTGCCCGAGGGGACCGTGTTCATGTCCTTCGCGACGCCCGTGCCGCCCGTGCCCACATAGCGCATCTGCGCGCGGCGATACTTCGGGTCGTAATCGGCCTGGAACTTGAGCGCGTCCCAGTCGTAGCGGCGCGTTTCGAGGCGCGCGACGCGCGAGTCCATCCATTGCTCGAAGCTCGCGTCGGCGGGCTGATCCCACGATTTGCGTTCGATGTCTGCATCGGCCATTGCTTTCTCCAGGTTCCAAGTAGAACGAATCAATTCATCACGAAGCCGCCGTTCACCGGCAGCAACTGGCCCGTCACGAAGCGCGCCGCATCCGAGAGCAGGAACAGCACGGGGCCGTTCACGTCGTCGGGCGTTTGCGCGCGCGTCAGTGCGCGGCCTTTGAGGTAGTACTCGTGGCGCTCGGCGGGCACGTAGGCGGTGGCTTCCACTTCCGTGAGACCGGGCGCGATTGCGTTGACGGTCACGTTGCTCGTGCCGAACTCGCGGGCGAGCGAACGCGTCATCGCGATCACGGCGCCCTTGCTCGCGACGTAGGCGAGCAGCTTCGGCGCGCCCCACAAGGCCGTATCCGATGCGATGTTCACGATCGCACCGCGTCCGGATTCCTTCAGATGCGGCAGGCACGCGACGCTCATGAGCCACGAGCCGCGCACGTTGACGTTCATCACGGCGTCCCACGTTTGCGGCGTGAGCTCATCGGCGGACTTGCCGCCCGAGTTCGTGATCGCGGCATTGTTGATGAGGGCGTCGAGTCCGCCCAGCGCCTTCACGCTGTCTTCGACGAATGCGGCGATGCTCTGCGGCTCATTCAGATCGAGCGGGAAGAAGTGCGCATTCGGCAGTTCACGTGCGAGCGCCTCGCCTTCCGCATGCAGCACATCGCCGAACGCGACGCGCGCGCCGCTCTCGACGAGCGCCTTGACGAACGCCGCGCCGAGTCCGCGAGCGCCGCCTGTCACGAGCACGCGGCGGCCATCGAGCGCGTCACGCATGAGCGTGCTCCGGGTTCTTCGGCAGCGCGTCGAGCGCGGCGAGATGCTGCTGCGCGCGCTGCTTCAGCATGCGGCGCACACGCGTCATGCCGACATCGTGCTGATAGAGGAATTCGTGATTGCGCGCGTTCGGCGCGAGGCTTTCGAGCACGTAGCGGTCTTGTTCCAGCACGGCCCAGTGCAGCCCTTCGAGACGATTGCGATACAGGAATCGCCATGCATCGCGCTGCCATCCCGAGACCTTGCGCGTGCGCCAGAAATAGACCTGGCAGTTGTCGTCATCGACGGGCGTGGCGAAGCCGATAATCCCGAAGTTGCCGCCCGGGCCGAACTTCTTCTTGTACGGAATCGCGAGACGCATCCACAGGCAGCCGGTTTCGCCGAGCTCGACCCAGTCGAAGTTCACGTCGCGCTGATTCACCTTCTCGAACATGAGGCCGGTTTCGGTCTTGCGCACGCGCATGTCGGCCTGCTTGTCGCCTTCGGCCATCGAGTGCGATGTCGCGTGCAGATACGCACCGTGCATCGGGTCCATTACGTTGTCGATCGCGTACTGGTAATTGCACTTCCAGTGCGACATGCACAGGAAGCTCGCGTATTCGTCGCCGACGAGTTCTTCCGGCAGCACGAGCGGCGCGGGTTCCTTATTGGCGTCATCGCCGAACCAGAGGAAGATCGCGCCCGCATGCTCTTCGACGGGATACGACTTCACGCACTTCTGGCCTTCGAGCGGGCACGCCGACACGGCGGGCACTTTCTGCACGGTGCCGCTGCCATCGATTTCGATGCCGTGATACCAGCATGCGACGCTGCCGCCGAGATTCCAGCCGAGCGACAGACGCGCGCCGCGATGCGGGCAGCGGTCTTCGAGCGCGTGCACTTTGCCTTCGTTGTCGCGCCAGAGCACGATCTGATCGCCGAGGCGCGTGAGGCCGATGGGCGCGTTCGCCACTTGCCAGCTCGGCGCGACGGGATACCAGTAGTTACGCAAGCCGCGATCGAGATAAGCCTGAACGGGATCGGCGGCGACGGTTGTTTGCTGAGGGGACGTCATGGGGAAAAGCTCCTTCTTTAGTCAGCGAGCGTGCGCAACTCGGCGGCGAGGCGTTCGGCGGTCCACGTGGTGCCTTCCGGCGTACGGAAGCCGTCCTTGTTCAAGCCCGCGACCACTTGCTCCAGTTCCAGTGCGCCCGCTTCGAAGACGCGTTCGAGCGCATCGCCGAAGTCGTTCTCGTATTGCGTAGGCTCGGCCTTGCGCGTTTGCCAGATGAAGTTCTCGGTCTGACCCGGCTTCTCGATCACGCCCTTGCCGGCGACGTTGTTCGGCTGCGGCGCGAGCCACGGCTTGAGATTCGGGTTGAAGTTCACGACTTTTTCCATGTCACGCCACCTTGATCTGGATTTCCTCGCCGGCGAGGCGTACCGAATACGTCTTCAGGTCGCGGCCGCCGGGCTCTTTCAGGCATTTGCCCGTGGGGATGTGAAACACCGCTTCGTGCAGCGGGCATTCGACGGTGTCGCCATCGACGAAACCCTGCGTCAACAGTGCGTATGCGTGCGGGCAGACGTTCTCGAGCGCATACAGCTCGTCGCCCACTTTGTAGATACCGATTTGCGCGCCGTCATCGAGCTTGAATTCGATCGGTGCGTCTTCCGACAGATCGCCGGCATGTCCGGCGCAGCGCCATTGTTCAGACATCTTTCACCCTTTCCTCTGGTTCGTCTGTGTTCCACTAAAGGAACATCAGTTCGTGTATGGGCATTATAGGAGTGGTCTCAGCCTCAGAAAATAAAAAAATGAATCTCTAGGTGAAAACACTGAATCGAGCCCGTTTAAAAGATCGCCCGTGCATTTGCTCACAAGTAGGAACGCCCGTTCGACATTGATTCGTAAGCTCTTTTTGTCACGATGGACACGCATCGGACGTGCCTCAGGGTCTACCCGATGTCCTCTCAAATTTATTGTTTTGGCGCTGGAAACCTCACTATACTTTCCATAGGCAGTACGTTGATCCATAGGTGGAACATAAATCGAGATCGACGGGATGCCTTCCGGGCGGCGCGAAGCACGGCCATCCGGAGCCGGGATAAAGCGCAATAACGGCTACAAGCGGGAACGGGAGAGCGGGCACGGTCCGCCCTTGAACCACACGGTTAGGAGAACGAAGGGTGAAGCACATCATTGCAGCGGGGCTCATCGGAGCCGGGGTCGCGACGGGCGCGGCCGCGCAAAGCACAGTCACGCTTTACGGCAGCCTCGATGCCGGCATCGCATATATCAACAACGTCGGCGGCCATCCGAAATGGATGGAAGAGCAGGGCAACATGCAGCCGGACCGCTGGGGCTTTCGCATCGTCGAGGATCTGGGCGGCGGCCTGAAGACGGTCGCGCAACTTGAGAACGGTTTCTATACGAACACCGGCAACTTCGCGAAGGCGGGCACGCTCTGGAATCGCCAGGCGTATCTCGGGCTGAGTCAGGAAAACGTCGGCACGCTGACGCTCGGTCATCAGACGCCGTTCAGCTTCGACATGCTCGGGCCGCTCTCTACCGCCTATCTCGCGGCGAGCTGGTATGCGTTCCATCCGGGCAACATCGACCAACTCGCGGATACCGGCGTCGTGCCCTACGACAACTCGGTGAAATTCCGCTCGGCGAACTTCTATGGCTTTTCGGCCGGCGCAATGATGGGCCTCGGCAACACGACGAACTTCTCGACGGGCCGCAACTACGGCTTCGGCATCACGTATGCGAACGGTCCGTTCAGCGCGGCGGCGACGTATTCGAACGAGCACAACCGCACACCCGCGATCGCGACGACGGGTCTTACGACGTTCCAGGGTCAGCCTGCCGCGACATACATGGCGGACAAGCAGGAAGTGATGGGCGCGGGCGCGTCATATGAAATCGGCAAGTTCGTCGTGCATGGTCTTTATACGCGCGTGAAGCTGCAATCGAATGGTCAGTCCGATACGTTTCAGTCGTACGATGCGGGTCTTACGTTCAAGCCGGTGGCCTGGAACTGGATCGCCGGCGGCGCGGCTACTACGACCTTCGCGGGCGGGCGGTGGACGCAGTTCGAGATCGGCGATATCTATATGTTGTCGAAATCGACGCAGCTTTATGTGAATGCGCTTTATGAGCACGCGACTGGTGGGGCTAAGGCGGCGTTCTTTACTGCGGGTGTTTCGAGTACCGCGAATCAGGTTATTGTGCTTGCGGGGATTCATCACTCGTTTTGATGGGGGTTTTTCGTGGAATCCCGTTAGCGTGGAATCCTGTTAGCGTGTCGGTCTATTAGCACTGCCCCTCCCCGGGGCGGGGGTCACTTTCTTTGCTGCTGCAAAGAAAGTAACCAAAGAAAGCAGCTTGCTCAGGCCCGCGGTCACACGCAGTTTGGCCATGCTTGCCAGCCGCCAATGGCACTCGCCTAAGTGTCGCCCTCGAAGGACCAATCGGGCTTGGCTCGCGCACGGTCTGACGCGCTAGTGAATTGAGCGTGCTGGTTCAGCACCAAATAGCTTCGGCACAGCGCTACGCGCTGCCGTTGGGTCTGCGAGGGAAACCATCGAAGAAGGAGCGCGCGCACACCCGATTGACCCATCGGCCGCGTAGCGGGCCGGAGCTATTTGGTGCTGAACCAACGAAGCACGCCGCGCGATGAGTCAGACCGTGCGCGGTCCAAGCCCCGCGAGACCTTCGAGGGCACTCGCTATTGCCGGGCCATTAGGCCAATCGCCTGTGCCGCGGCCGGTATGAAGTGCTTAGGCTGGGGATAGCTGTTTCTTTGGTTACTTTCTTTGCAGCAGCAAAGAAAGTGACTGCCGCCCCGCATAGGGGCAGTGCTAATAAACCGACACGAATACGGGATCCGGCGAAAAAAAAACCTCAACCCAGCGCAGCAGTCCGATCATCCGCCGAAGGCCGATAGTTGAGCCGCATCGAAAGCTCAACCGCAGCACCACAGATCGTCTCAACGAGCCGAGACTTCTCATCATCCGCCCCGATATCCGACCGCGGCACGGTCGCCGCCACCGCCGCAACGATCCCCCCGGAATGATCCCGCACCGGCGCGGTGACAACCGATATCCCGCGCTCAAACGACGCTTCGCTCAATCCATAACCGAGCGCCACGCACTCCTGCACGCGTTCGAAGAGTTCGTCGACGGTCGCGGGCGTACGCTCCGTATACTTTTCCAGTTGATCCTCGGGATAGAGCGCCTTGAGCGCCGCGAGCGAAAGATCGCCCATCAGCACATGTCCATGCACCGTCGCATGAGCGGGCAACCGCGTGCCGACATGCACCTTCACCGAACTGAACAGCGGCTCATGACTTTGCGCCTTCGCGACGAACACGACATCGCGCTGATCGCGGATCAGCAGATGCGTCGACAGACCGGTTGCATCGCGCAGACGCTCGAGCACCGGCGTGCCGAGATCGGTCAGTTCGAGCGAGTTCACGTATTCGAAGCCCAGCCGCAACACAGCGACGCCCAGCCTGAAATTGCGGTCGCCGTTCACGCGTTCGAGAAAGCCGAGCGATTCGAGCGTTTGCAGCAGACGAAACGTCGTCGTGCGCGGAATGCCGATGCGCCGCGACAACTCAGGCGCGCCCAGCACCGGCTCGCGCGCGGAGAATTCCGCCAGGATCCGCAAGCCGCGTTCGAGGCCCGGCACGAGATAGCTGGAGCCGCCACCGGATGACGCGTCATCGTCCGTGGTGTCGAGGCTTTGCGCCTGAGTGTCTTCCTGTTTGCTTCGTTGGGCCATGGTTGGCTTTAGTTGTCGTCGTGCAATGGGCAAATCATAGCGCGAGACGATCCGACCTCATTCGTCCGTGGCTTTTGCTACTTGTTATGACATGTTATATTGATGCCATCACGATACTTCTCCGAGGCAAATTCAATGAGCTTCGAAGCAACCCTCTGGCTCTTCTGCGCGGGCGTCGGTGCCAGCGCGGTGGGCGGCATGCTGGGCATGGCGAGCGGCCTGTTCATCGTGCCCATTCTCACGATGTTCTTCCATATCGACATGCACGCCGCCATCGGCACGAGCATCGTGTCCGTGATCGCGTGTTCATGCGGCGGCGCGGCGGCCTTTCTGCGCGGCGGCCTCACGAACGTGCGACTCGCCCTCGTGCTCGAAACCGGCACCACGCTCGGCGCGCTGACGGGCGTGCTGCTCGCGGGCATCGTCCCCGTGGCCGCGCTGGATTTTCTTTTCGCGGGCGTGCTGGTCGTGTCGGCGTGGCAGATGTTCATTCGCCGCGAAGATACGGCGGGCATGTCGCGGCCGATTCCATCGCGAGGACTCGCGGCCGCGCTCGATCTCCATTCGAGCTATCCAGACACCACGCTGCGCCGCGATGTCGCGTATGAAGTGCGGCGCGTGCCCGCCGGTCTCTCGTTGATGGTTGCAGCCGGACTCGTTTCCGCGCTGCTCGGCATCGGCAGCGGCATCCTGAAGATTCCGGCGATGGACAACGCCCTGCGCCTGCCGATCAAGGTATCGACCGCGACATCGAACTTCATGATCGGCGTGACGGCCGCCGCGAGCGCGAGCGCGTATTTTCTGCGCGGCGAGATCGTGAGCGCCATCGCGGGACCAGTCGCACTCGGCTCGGTGATCGGCGCGATCGTGGGCGCGCGCGTGCTGATGAAAGTGCGCAGCGAACGTCTGCGCGTGCTGTTCCTGTCGATGCTGCTGCTCGTCGCGTGTCAGATGGTCATGCAGGGTTTCGGCATCGATCTTATGGAGTACATCGGTCGATGAAATGCGCCACGTCAGCTTCGATGGATCTTCTGCTCGCCCGCTTTCTCCAGTGCGGCACATGGGCCGCGTGCGCGCTGATCGGCGCGGGACTGTTCTTCGACACGAAGGCGTTGAGCGCGGGCGTCGCGCTCTTCATTCTGCTGCCGGTGCTGCGCGTCGTCGTGATGCTCGCCGTGTTCGCGCAACAACGAAACTACCTTTATGTGACGATCGCCGCGACGGTGCTCGCCGTGATCGCGGCGGGCTGCGTGATCGGCCTGCGTCTCGCGCCGCTCGCGGGCTGATGCCCCGCCACAAGCACACACGTAACGGTTATTCTCTCTGACGACCGCCGGCGAAGAGTCGCGCACGAAGGCATTCGCCGGTTTCCTCAGGAGATATCGCACCATGTTCGATACGACCGATGTGCTGATCGCCGGCGCGGGCCCCGTCGGCCTGATGCTTGCCGCCGAACTGCGCCGCGATGGCGTGAAGGCGCGTGTGATCGATGCGCACGACGAGCGCGTCTTCTTCGTGAAGGCGCTCGGCGTCACGGCGCGCACGCTGGAGATTTTCGAGGATCTGGGCGTCGCGCGCGACGCGATCGATGCCGGTGTATGGCTCACGGGCGCGGACACGTTTCAGGACGGCGCGCCCGCGTTCAGCGCCGAGGTTCCGCGCGCCGGCTTGCCGTACGGCGCGCTCTCGCTCGCGCAGTTCGAGACCGAGCGCATTCTGGAAGCGGCGCTCGCACGCAACGGCGGGCACGTCGAATACGGCGCGACGCTCGTCGATTTCAGCGATGCAGGCGATGCCATCGACGTGCGCATACAGGACGCATGCGGCAAGAACCGCACGATTCGGTGCCGCTGGCTCGTCGGCTGCGACGGCGCGCGCAGCACGGTGCGCCGGCAATCGAACATCGCCTACGAAGGCGATCAGTATCCGCAAACCTTCATGCTCGCCGATGTCGACGTCGAGTGGGGTCTGCCGCGCGGCCGCATGTATCGCTTCAACGTGTCGGGTGAGGGCGGCGCGGGATCGATCGCGCTCGCCGCGCTGCCGGTACGCGGCTCCGCGCGCCGCTATCGGCTCTCGATGGTCCTGCTTCCCGACGATGCCGCCCGCCACACGCTGAACTCCACGCCCGATTTCGCGGAGATCGAACGCATCATGCTGCCGATTCTGCCGAAGGGTACGCGGCTCTCGTCGATGCGCTGGTCGTCGGTGTATCGCGTGAGTCATCGGATCGCGCAGAACTATGCGCGCGGGCGCGTGTTTCTCGCGGGCGATGCCGCGCATATCCATCCGCCCGTCGGCGGGCAGGGCATGAACACCGGCTTGCAGGATGCGCACAATCTCGCGTGGAAGCTCACGCTCGCCGCGCGCGGCGTCGCGAATCAGGCGCTGCTCGATAGCTACGAAGCGGAGCGGCGGCCGGTCGGGCTCGATGTCGTCGAATCGACGAGCCGTGCGTTGAACACGGTTCTCGCGCACGGCGAGATCAAGCCCGCGATGCGCGAGACGCAATTGCTCGTGGGTTATCGCGGCGGCAGTCCTATCGTCACGGACGAATGCACGGACATGGCCGCGGAGTTGCCCGCGCCCGGCGATCGCGCGCCGCAGGCCGGCGGTCTCGTGGAGGCTTTCATCGGCCATGCGCAGCGTTTGCACGATCATCTCGGGCGCGGACGTCACACGCTCGTAGCGTATATCGATGACGTTGACAGCGCGCGCATCGCCGCCTTCGATGCGGCCGTCGATGCATGGCGCGCCGCACTCGGCGCGGCAGCGAGCGCCGTGTTGATCGTGTCGCCGAAGGTAGCGAACGCGGCATCGTTCGAGCCTGCGCGCGAGGCGTATCGAACGCTCTGCGACGACGCAGGCGAATTCGTCGATGCGTTCGGTGCGAAGCAAGGCATGGTGTGGGCCATACGGCCGGACGGGCATATCGGCTTCCGAAGCGCGTCATGCTCATCGGACACGCTGATCGCATGGCTCGATCGCGTGCTGGGCCGAGACGTCACGCGTTAGCGCCGCACGACGATCACATGCGCCTGAATCCTGCCATCGACGGCGCCCGATCCGAAGCGCGCCGCGATGGCTTTCGCACATGCCGACGTCGCTTCCTCCAGACTCGCGCCGCCGCACGCTTCGATCTCGTTACGCAAGGGCGTGCCCTGGCAATAGGCGATAGCGGCCACATCCGCCGATGACGCATGGCTGCGTTGCGCGATCGTATCGAAGCGCGGCTTCGCATCGAAACCCGCGGCTGCGAGATCGCGCGCGATCACGTCCCGATCGAAATAGCCGTGCGGCGTGCGTTTCATGAAAAGCGGCGGATCGGCGGGAAAGACGCGGGCGAGCGCGTCGGTTACCGTGTCCGCAAACTCGTTCTCTTCGATGCGGTCCCACACGTTGAACAGGAGCGCGCCACCGGGCCGCAGCACGCGACGCGCTTGCGCGAACGCAGCTGTCTTGTCGGGAAAGAACATCGCGCCGAACTGGCAGACGACGATATCGAAGCTCGCATCGTCGAAAGGCAATTGCAAAGCATTGGCCTGCTGCCATGTCACGGTTCTGCCGGTATCCAACTTTGCAGCGCGATCGAGCATCGCCTGATTCAGATCCGTCGCGACGATATCGACATGTGCGGGCAACGCGTGCGCCATCGCGCGCGTGACGGCGCCGGTGCCCGCCGCAGTCTCCAGTACGCGCGATGGTTCGAGCGCCGCCGCGCGTTGCGCGATATCGGCTGCGTAGGACGCGAAGAGCATCGGCACGAGATAGCGGTCGTAAAGCTCGGGAATCTGGCCGGCGAAATTCGCGTCGTGCCGTGGCGTGTTCGTGTCCATATCGCCTCCCGCGTTCGATTATTCGTCTGATCCCGCAAGTCTTTTCACTCTACGCTGCTTTATCGCGCTCGAAGAGATGTCTACATTGAACGCTGTCAAGACGGTTGTGCAACGGGCACGACCCGCCAGTCCCGGCATTAAATAATCTCTTCAAGGATTCGATCATGAGCAAACTCGCAGGCAAGGTGGCGGTCGTCACGGGCGCGTCGAAAGGTATTGGAGCGGCCATTGCAAAGGCGCTCGCCGCGGAAGGCGCGTCGGTCGTCGTCAACTATGCGAGCAGCAAGGCGGGCGCGGATGCGGTCGTCGCGGACATCACCGCATCGAAGGGCAAGGCGATCGCCGTCGGCGGCGATGTCTCGAAGGCCGCGGATGCGCAGGGCATCGTGAATGCAGCGGTCGAAACGTATGGACGGCTCGATATTCTCGTGAACAACTCGGGCGTGTATGAATTCGCGGCGCTCGAAGAGATCACCGAAGAGCATTTTCATAAGCAGTTCAATATCAACGTGCTAGGCACGCTGCTGACCACGCAGGCCGCCGCGAAGCATCTCGGCGAAGGCGCGAGCATCGTCAACATCAGCTCGGTCGTGACCCGCATCACGCCGGCGACGAGCGCGGTGTATAGCGGCACGAAGGGCGCCATCGATGCGATCACGGGCGCGCTCGCACGCGAACTCGGCCCGAGAAAGATCCGCGTGAACTCGATCAACCCGGGCGTCGTGGTGACCGAAGGCACGCACAGCGCGGGCATCATCGGTTCCGAATTCGATGCGGCCGCGCTCGCGCAAACGCCGCTCGGACGTCTCGGCCAGCCGGACGATATCGCATCGATCGCGGTGTTCCTCGCTTCCGACGATGCGCGCTGGATGACCGGCGAAAGCCTCATCGCGAGCGGCGGCATGCGTTGATGCGAATCGCGCCGCGTTGAGTGTCGTGCAAGATGGTCTTGCAGATACTTCGCGGCGGCGCGGCTTTTCGCCGTGTCATCATGGGGCAACCTGTCATTGCGCACTTGCCCCATGATCGACCGTCTCGCTCATCCCGATGCCTTAGTCGTCGATGCGACCATCCGTTCGCGCCGCGCGATCCGGCGCTTCACGCATGATCCGGTTCCGCGCCGCGTAGTCGAAGAAATACTCGACGTCGCGCGATCCGCGCCGAGCAATTCGAACACGCAGCCGTGGCGCGTCTATGTGCTGACGGGCGAACGCAAGGCCGCGATGAGCGAAGCATTGCGGCGCGCCCATGCAGACGATGGACACCCGCCATTGCGGCATATGCCCGATCCGTTGCCGCACGATATGCGGTCGCGGCAGGAAGCGTTCGGCATGCGCTATTACGGTGCGCTCGGCGTACCGAAGTCCGATCTTCAGGAGCGTGCGCGCGTGACGGCGAGAAACTTCGACTTCTTCGGCGCGCCGGTCGGACTGATCTTCGCGATCGATTCCAGGCTCACGAAATATAGCTGGCTCGATTACGGCATGTTCATTCAAACGGTGATGCTGGCCGCGCGCGCGGTCGGCCTCGCGACTTGCGCGCAGGTGTCGTTCGCGCGCTTTCAGGACGTCATCGCGGATCAGCTCGACTTGCCCTCCGGCCATGAAGTCGTCTGCGGCATGAGCCTCGGAT
This sequence comes from Caballeronia jiangsuensis, assembly GCF_046030135.1. Classification (NCBI taxonomy): domain Bacteria; kingdom Pseudomonadati; phylum Pseudomonadota; class Betaproteobacteria; order Burkholderiales; family Burkholderiaceae; genus Caballeronia; species Caballeronia jiangsuensis. Next base: position 24,237 of record NZ_JAQQDB010000054.1, on the reverse strand, counting down.
TCTCCGATGAAGCATCGCCCGTCAATCGCATCGATATGACGCGCGAGCCCGTGCGGAATTTCTCGACCTTTCTCGGCTTCGATTGACTGTATCGACGGGCGTCTTCGAATTTGTATCTGGCTAGGCGGGCAATCGAGCGAGAAACTGCATCGACCTCTCTAACCGGAGCACGTCCGATGCCTCACACGCCGCAACTGCTCGCATTCGCCCTCGTCGCGCTCGGCATGGCGCTCACGCCGGGTCCGAACATGGTCTATCTGATTTCCCGCTCGATCTGCCAGGGCCGCACGGCGGGACTCATCTCGCTCGGCGGCGTGGCGCTTGGCTTCGTGTTCTACATGTTGTGCGCGGCGTTCGGCATCACCGCGCTCTTGATCGCGATCCCGTTCGCCTACGACGCGTTGCGCTTCGGCGGCGCGCTCTATCTGCTCTATCTCGCGTGGCAGGCGGTCAAGCCGGGCGGGCGTTCGCCGTTTCAGGTGCGCGATTTGCCCGTCGACAGCCCGCGCAAGCTCTTCACGATGGGTTTCGTCACGAACCTGCTCAATCCGAAAATCGCCGTGCTGTATCTCTCGCTGCTGCCGCAATTCATCGATCCGGCGCACGGCGGCGTGCTCGGCCAGTCGCTCGCTCTCGGCGTCGTGCAGATCATGCTGAGTATCACCGTCAATTCGATCGTCGCGATGACCGCCGGATCGATCGCGGTTTTTCTGGCGCGCAGGCCGACCTGGCTTCTGATTCAACGCTGGCTGATGGGCACCGTGCTCGCCGGTCTCGCGGTGAGAATGGCGACCGAAGCGCGCCGCTGATCCATCCGCGGAAATCTCGGGCTGAAATGTATTCGATTTCAGCGATAGCTATCCCGTCGCTTTTTCTGGTTTTCCCTAATCGTCGGCTGATTGCGTCACTGGACAATCTGACTCACAGCCTTGCGGCGGCGCGCACCGCCGGAAAAGAGCGAAGACAGCTATCAAATGAGAGAGAGGGTGCCATGCTCCAATCCAGCCTCGCGTATCGCGGTTTCGTCATTACGCCGATGGCCGCGTTCGACGGCGGTCTATATGCGGCGATGACGATCGTCTGCGATAGCGACGGCATTCAGCGCGCGAGCGGCGTCCTGGGCCATTTCGCCTGCGCCGAAGACGCTCGCGCGTTCGCGCTGATTGCCGGCAAGAAGGACATCGACCAGCGGCTGCACACGCCGCTCGCCGCCTGACCTAGATGATCGGCTTGCCGCCCGTCACGGCGATGGTCGCACCGGACATATAACTCGCCTCATCCGATGCCAGCATCACGTAAGCGGCGGCGAGTTCCACGGGCTGGCCGGGGCGCTTCATCGGCGTCTGCGTGCCGAAGTTCTCGACGCTCGACGGCGGCATCGTCGATGGAATGAGCGGCGTCCAGATCGGCCCGGGCGCGACGCAATTCGCGCGTATGCCGCGCTCGGCCAGCAGTTGCGCAAGGCCGCCCGTGAAGTTCTGAATCGCGCCCTTCGTGCTCGCATACGCGATCAGGCCGGGATTCGGCGCGTCGGCGTTGACGGAGGTCGTGTTGATGACCGCGCTGCCGGCCTTCATGTGCGCGAGCGCCGCCTTCGTGATGCGGAACATCGCGCCGATATTGGTCGAATAGGTCTTGTCCCATTCGTCGTCGCTGATGTCTTCGAGCTTGTCGTAGGTCGCCTGATAGGCGGCGTTGTTCACGAGCACGTCGATGCGCCCGAACGTCTCCGCGGTCTTCTCGACGAGCTGCCTGCAATGCGTGCGGTCGGTGATATCGCCGGGCAATAGCAGCGCGCGCCGTCCCGCCTTCTCGACCCAGCGCGCGGTTTCCTTCGCGTCGTCATGCTCGTCCAGATACGCGATGGCGACGTCCGCGCCTTCACGCGCATAGGCGATCGCCACCGCGCGGCCGATGCCGCTGTCCGCGCCCGTGATGAGCGCGATCTTGTCCGCGAGCCTGTTGTTGCCCCTGTACGTCGATTCGCCGTGATCCGGCTGCGGATCCATCGGGGCGGTGAGTCCGGGACGCCTGTCCTGCTGCTGAGGCGGCAGGGGCGGGCGTGGATAGTCGGGTTGGGCGGTATCGGTCATGACGTTCTCCCTTCCGGTGCCGGGTAAAAAGGACGGCCACTCGCGCGGCCGTGTCAGCGATTCAGCATGGGTCGTTCCCGGATCGCTTAAAGATGCGGATTCCGGCATTTAGTTAGGATGCGGAACTAAAAATTCACTGACGTGTTCCAGCGGCAACGGCATCGCGCATGCTTCGTACGTCGCGCGTCGTGACGGGCGCGGCATCGTTGCCCCAAGCCGAGCGAACGAACGTCAATACGCGCGCGATTTCCGTATCGGTGAGCTTGTCGGCGAATGCGGGCATCTTCTTGGGCTCGGGTCCACGTTCCGTCGATGGCGCGCGTCCGCCCTGAAGCACCATCCGCACCAGTGAATCCGGCTTCTCCGAGAGCACAGCCGGATTGCCCGCGAGCCGCGGATACTTGAACGGCTCGCCCGCGCCATTGCTCTTGTGGCAACGCGCGCATGCGCTCTGATAGAGACCCGCGCCGGGGCGTTCGTCGTCGCCGGTGCGCAGCGCCGCCACGCTCTGCATGGCCATGCGCGAATGCGCATCGTAAGTACCGCCGCTTCCGCTCGCGGGCAGGGTCTTCAGATATGACGCAATCGCGAGGAGATCCCGATCGTCGAGATACTGCGTGCTGTCCTCGACAACCTGCACCATGCTGCCGAATGTGACCAGGCCCGCGCCATGACCGGTCTTCAGAAACGCGGCGATATCGTCGGCGGACAGGCTACCCAGGCCCGCGCCCGATATGCCCGTCAGGTTCGGCGCGTGCCAGTGGTCATTGGTGCCGCCCGTGAGATAGGCGCGCGACGATTCGGCATAGCCGAGTTCATCGTAAGCCGGTCCGCGCGGCGTATGGCAGGCGCCGCAATGCCCGAGCGATTGCACGAGATACGCGCCGCGATTCCATTGCACATCGCGTTTTGAGTCCGGTGCGAATGGCTTTGTCGGAGCGAAGGCGAAGTTCCACATCGCGAGCGCCCAGCGCTGGTCGAACGGAAACGGCAGGCGCGTCTCGGGCGCCGCCTGCGCGACGGGTTCCACGCCGTGCATGAAATACGCATAGAGCGCGTGCATGTCGTTGTCGTCGATCTTCGAGAAAGACGGATAGGGCATCGCCGGATAAAGATGCTTGCCGCCGGGCGCGACGCCTTCACGCAACGCGCGCGCGAAATCCTCATAGCTGTAGCGGCCGATGCCGTGTTGCGCGTCCGGCGTGATGTTGCTCGACCAGATCGTGCCGAAGGGCGAGCCCATCGGCAGGCCGCCCGCGAACGGATGCGGTTGCGCCTTTCCCGGCACGGGCGCGGCGGTGTGGCAACCGGCGCAATCGGCGGCCTTCGCGAGATATGCGCCACGCGCGATGAGATCGGGCGTCTGCGCGTGAGCGTGTTGCATCGACAAGGCGATCGTGAAGATGCAGAGGAGCGCGCGGCGTCGGAGCGTCATGGCGATCACCGTCCGCCGCATGGCGATACGAGCAGCCACGCGAGATCCGTCGCGATCAGCGCGAATACGAAGAGCGCGCTTGCAAGCGCACCCGCGCGTGCGATGAACGCGTCACGCGCGGCATGTCTGTCGATCGATCCATGCTCTTTCAGCATCGACGCAAGTTCGCCCGTGCGCCGCCAGTTGCGCCATGCAATGACGCCGCCCGCGACGCCGAGCAGCAACGCGCTTAACCCCAGCATCACGATGCCGCGTTCGAGCCAGGGCATCGCGGGCGCATTCACCGGACGTTCGTGCGGGAAGCATCCCCACGCGGCGAGCATCTGCGCGAGCGTCGTTTGCGCTATCCACGCAGCGGGTGCGAGCAGCAGGCCAAGCACGAGCGCGATGCCGCCGGGGCGCGCCGGATGCCTGTGCTCATCGATGGACGAGGCGTCGTTCATTTCATCTCGCCAGCACATAGGGCGACAGATACAGCGTCGCAAAGATGAAGAGCCACACGACATCGACGAAATGCCAGTACAGCCCGCCGATGGTCAGCGCCGCCGAGCGCGCCCGGTCGAAGTAGCCGAGCGCGGTCCAGAGCAACAGGAACGCGAGCACGACGAGGCCCACGAGCACGTGCATCATGTGAAAGCCCGTGATCGTGAAGTAGAGCGAGCCGTAGAGATGCGTCGTCAGACCGTAGGGATGATCGGCCCACTCCCTGAGTTGTATCGCGACGAAGGCCGTGCCGAGCGCGATGGCGATCGCGAGCATCGCCACGCCCATGCCGCGCCTGCCGCGCCGTACGAAGCGCTCGCTCGCCCACACGAACACGCTGCTCGACAGAAGGATGCCTGTGTTCGCGATGCCGGGTCCGAGCTTCGGCATGCCTTCGGGCGGCCAGCGTTCCGTCGTCTGCGACGCGAGATACAGATACGAAAAGATCAGATAGCCGAAGAGCGCGGCTTCGGTGGCGACGAGCGTGAGACATCCCCACCAGCCGCCCGAACGTTCGCCCGGACTGCCGACCGGCAAGCGCGCACGCTCGGGCAGCGTTTCCGCAAGATCGCTCATGACGTCGCTCCGGATTCACGCGGATGGGCCGTGTCGTCGCGCTGGCCGAGTTCGCGGCGCGGCCACAGCCATACGACGATGGCCGCGCCGCACGCGGCAAGCCCGAATGCCGCGAGCCACCACGCGGTCAACGCGAGCCCGCTAAAGAACACCAATGAAGCGACGCCGAGCCAGAAGGGCGCATACGAGTCTTCCGGCATCTTGAGGATCACGTCGGGATCGCCGTCGAGCGCGGTCGTGCCGAGCGCTTCGCGTCCCTGGTCGAGCACATAACCCTCGGTGAGCCGCGATCGCATCGTGCCCGATATGCGCTCTTCCCATAGCGGATGACGGCTCGCGATGCGCGGCACGATCGCGAAGTTATAGGGCGGCGGCGGCGATGATGTCGACCATTCGAGCGTCGGCGCATCCCAGGGGTTGTCGCCCGCGACGGGGCCGCGTCTCAGGCTATACGCGAAGTCCCACAGAAACACGAGCACGCCGAACGCGAACAGAAACGCGCCGATCGACGTGATCATGTTCACCGTGTTCCAGCCCATGTCGGGCGCATAGGTATAGATGCGCCGCGGCATGCCGAGCAGGCCCGCGATATGCATCGGAAAGAACGCGATGTTGAAGCCCGCGAACAGGATCCAGAAGCCGATGCGCCCGATCTTCTCGCTCATCATGCGTCCCGTGAACTTCGGGAACCAGAAGTAGATGCCGCCGATGACCGGGAACACGTTGATGCCGAGCAGCACGTAATGCAGGTGCGCGACGATGAAGTAGGTGTCCGTGAGCTGCCAGTCGAACGGCACGGCGGCGGTGAGCACGCCCGACAATCCGCCGATGACGAAGAGGAACACGAAGCCCGCGAAGTACAGGAACGGCACGCGGAACACCGGCCTGCCGGTCCAGATCGTCGCGATCCACGCGAAGGTCGCGACCGCGCTCGGTATCGCGATCACCATGCTCGCCGCGCCGAAGAACGACAGCGCGAGCGCCGGGATGCCCGTCGCGAACATGTGATGGATCCACACGACGAAGCCGACGACCATCGTCGCGACCGTCGACAGTGCGACCGGCAGATAGCCGACGAGCGGCCTGCGACAGAACACGGGCAGCGCATCGGAGACGATGCCCATCGCGGGCAGCACGACGGCATACACCCACGGATGCGCGAAGATCCAGAAGAGATGCTGCCAGAGCAGCGCGCGGCCACCGTTGAGCACATCGAAGAAGTGCGTGCCGATGCGCCGGTCGAGCCATAACATGAAGAACGCGAGACTCACCGAAGGCACCGCGAGCAGGTTGCCGCCCGAAGCGGTGAGCGTGCCCCATACCAGCACCGGCACGCGATCGAGCGACATACCCGGCGCGCGCATGCGCAGGAACGTGACGACGAAGTTCATCGAGCCGACTGTCGTCGAGATGCCGAGCAACACCATGCCGAGCGCATAGATATCGATGTTCGGTCCCGTGCTGTAGGTGAGTCCCGCGAGCGGCGCGTAGTTGAACCAGCCCGCATTGGGCGCTTCGCCGAACGGAAAACTCGCGTAGAGAAACAGTCCGGCGAACAGAAAGATCCAGTACGACAGCGCGTTCAGGCGTGGAAACGCCATGTCGCGCGCGCCGAGTATGAGCGGCCACAGATAGTTCGAGAAGCCCGACAGCACGGGCAGCGCGTAGAGGAAGATCATCGTCACGCCGTGCATCGTGAAGAGCTGGTTGTATTGCTCGGGCGTGAGCAGCGTTGCGTCGGGGCGCGCGAGTTGCACGCGCAGCACGAGCGCTTCGATGCCACCGGCGATCAGAAACGCGAATGCGGTGACGAGATAACGCAAGCCGATGCGCTTGTGATCGACCGTCGAGAGCCAGCCGCGCCAGCCGGGCGGCGTCTCCCAGAGTTCGCGCAGCCTGCGCTCCTGCTCGCTGCCGGGCTCGATGCGGCCGATCGTGAGCGTGCGTTGCAGCGGCGCGGGCGTGGCGGCGTGTTCGGTCATTGCAGTGTCCGAAGATAGGCGGAGAGCGCAGCGGCATCCGATGCCGATAGCGCGATCGACGGCATCAACGCATCCGGCTTGATGCGCTGCGCATGTCGTATCCAGTCGAGCTGATTCGATGCGGTATTCGGCAACGCGCCGGCCGCGAGAAGACGGCGCGAGTTCAGATGAGTGAGATCGGGTGCCTGCGTGCCGCTTGCATCGCTGCCGCGCACGGCGTGACAGCCCGCGCATCGATCGAGAAAAAGCTTTGCGCCGGCATTCACGCTTGCATCCGCAACATGCGGCAGCGCTTGCGCCGCGTACCACGCATCGAATTGCGGGCGCGGCTCCGCGATCACTTCGAATGCCATGTGCGCATGCTGCGCGCCGCAGAACTGCGAGCATTGCCCGCGATACACGCCCGCGCGATCCGCCTCGATCCATTGCTCGTTGACGACGCCCGGTATCGTCTGCGTCTTGCCCGCGAGACGCGGCACCCAGAATGCATGGACGACATCGGCGCTGCGCAACTCGATCTTCACCGGCTCGCCGACGGGGATATGAATCTCGTTCGCCGTGGTCACGCCTGCTTCGCCGCGATTCGTACGCGTGTAGTCGATCTTCCACCACCAGTCGTAGGCCGTGACCGCGATGGTCAGCTCCGGCGTCTTGCGCGGCGATGCGACCGATTCGAGCGTGACGAGTACATACGCGAGCGTGACGAACAGCGCAACCGACGAAATGCTCGTGCCGATCCATACCCAATGCATGCCACCGCCTTCGGCCTGCAGGTGTGCCGCATCGCGTTCCGCAGGCGGTGGCCGCCTGCGCATGATTGCCGCGACAAGCAAGCCTGTCACGGTCAGCGCCACGACGACAGCCAGTGCCGCGAGCGCCCAGCCGAGGCGCATCGTCGGCGTGGCGGCGGGGCCATCGGCGTGAAGGAAGTAGTTCAGCGGTGCATCAGCGCGTACGTTCGTTTGATAGACGAGCGCGACGAGCGGGGCGATCACTGCGCGGGTGCTTCGCCTGGCACAATGAATCGCGTTGTGCATAGCAAGCATCCGCATGCGTCTCCGGAAAAGATTGGGCTCAAGGTTATGCGCCGGGTTTCTTCGCGCAAGCAATCCGTGATCCCAACGAAAGCCTTACTGATATTTCTTCAGCCTAATCAGCGTAACCGAATCGATTGGTATTTTTGTCGAGGGGCCTTCAGCGCTTGAATATGCCGAGGCGGACGATATGATGTACTAACGTATTCGTGACATGCATGTCGATTGCATGTTCGCTTCCTCTACAAAAATTCCGATCCTTCTTCGCGCGCTTCTGTTCAACCGAACCGCGAAGATCCCCTGTGGCATTCGGTGAGCGCCTTGTCCGGGCCATCGCGTTACTTGCGCATCGGCCATCGGGGTGCTCCTTTATTTCTCGTATCGAAGCGCGGCTGCGTTCGCCATTCCGGACGCGGCCAGCACTCATTCGCGATGATGTCGCCGCGCGGGTCGGGTGTTTCACTGCCGGCAATGAAACGATCGCTCGATATCGTTTTCGACATTCCGAAGTTGCCATGACTAAGAACAGTTATATCTCCTCCATTGCACGCATATTCAGGTTGCGTCGAACTGCTTCGCCGGGACGACTATCGACGTTGCTGAGTTTCACGGTCGTCTTCATGCTGGCGGCATGCGGAGGCGGTAGCGGCGATGGCGGTGGCGGCGCCACCACAACGGGTGGTTCGCAATCGAGTCCTTCGGCTGCATCGACTCCTGCGGAGGGCGGCGCGTCGGCGCCTTTGGCCGCGTCGAGCCCGGCGCCGGCGAGCGGCGCAGCCAGCACCGCGCTGTCCGTGATCGCGCCCTCGGGCAGTGTGTTCTATGGCATGAATGGCCATGTCAACGCGGCGGGTCCGTACACGACGTCAACGCCCGAACAGCAACTCGCGCAACTGAAGGATCTCGGTGTCACGCTGTATCGCAGCGATGTCTCCACCGTGGCCGGCGCGCAAAAACTGGCGAGCGTCGCGCAGATGATGGCCGAATCCGGCGTGACGGTTTATCCGGTGCTCCTGCAGCAGCTCAACTTCCCCGACGAAAACTCGGCCTATCAGGCGAGCTATACGCTTGCACAGCAGATCGTCAATGTGCAGCACTATGCTTATTACGAAGTAACCAACGAACTGGCGCCTGAGTGTCTCGTCGGCTGGGTCGACGGCGTGAACAGCACTGACTACAAGAACGATTGCTTCCAGATTGCGCGCGGCGTCATACGCGGCTTGATCGCGGGCATCAAGTCGGTCGATCCCGCCGGGAAGATCGTGATCGGGGGCAATACGTGGATGCATCTGGGCCTGGACGTGATGCTGGCGAACGGCACGCAGCCCGACGGCACGAGCGGGCATCCGGTCGTCACGTGGGACATCACCGCGTGGCACTGGTACTCGGAGCAGGGCGACATTACCCACGCATGCGGAACGCTTTGCTACAACGTGATCGGCACGTTGCAATCGCTCGGCAAGCCGATCTGGATCAATGAAGTGGGCATGCGGCCGAACTTCCCCGGCACGGCCGACCAGGCGGCGACGTTCATGGCCAACAACATGATGGGCGCGCTGCTTGCCATCGCGCCGCAGTACAACATTCAGTCGCTTCAGGTCTATGAGCTCTACGACGATCCGCCGACAGGACAGGGCCCGTACGGCATCATGCTGAACGATGGCGTGACGAAGAAGCCGACTTACACGGCGGTCAAGAACTTCATCGCGACGAATCCGCGATGAAGCTATCGGTCGATGAGCAGGCTCGACGCTTGCTGGCGCATTTAAGGATTTAGTGGAGAAAGCGCTAATGCGATACGTGTAAAGAGCAATTGGCTGTCCGCTCTTTTTGGCATATAAATGAGTTACTTCTCACTCATATTCGGGAGTAAAGATGCTGATCCGCTGTGTAGCATGCAACAAGCTCATTTACTCGGACGATGCTCTCGAAGAAGATACGTGTCCCGCCTGCGGCTCCACGAACACCGAGCATATCGCGATGGGCTTTATCTTCGATCAGACGGTCACGACGCAGGATCGGCCGGGCGGCGCGACACAACAACGCGACGCGCCCGATACGATTCGCGGAAAGGCTTGATTGCGTTTTGGATGTGCGCCTCGATCCCCTCTCGTTGAGCGCATCATTGCCCGCCTGAACAGGCGGGCTTTTCTTTCCGGGCGTTCAAACGAACGAAGGAAGCGAATGCGTAGTTATTGCGACATCACGACCTGCGCGATAACGCCCGACGCGACCGCGACCAGCAGATAATCCGCGCCTACGCCGACCCATTGATATCCGCGCGGCGGCTGATGCAAGCCGTGACCGTGCCAGTCGTCGACGACGTACTGATGATTCCGGTAATCGGACGACAGGCGCTCGCCCTTGCGCCAGTCCGAATGATGCGGCTCGTTGTTCGCATGCTCGGGCGGGCGCGGGGCATTGTGATCGTACCCGTTGTGACCGTTCATCTCGGGGCCGTGGCCGGGCGCGCCGGGTCCGCCGGGCCCGCGATTCATGTCGTGATAGCCGTCCGGGCCATTCGGTGCGAGCTGCGCGAATACGGCACCCGTCGTCAGTCCGATGGTCGCGCAAAGCAGCGCGGCGACGATTCGATTCTTCTTCATGTTCTTCCTCTTGAAAGTTGCAAAGGGATAATCTCGATGCCGGGACTGTACGCAATGAATCGGAAGAATGACGTGAGCATGTGTAAGCAACGCTTACCTTTGATTACGCGAGAAGGCGCATTTAATACTTAATGCTATTGAAAGAAAGCGCCGATTACCTGCGCGGAATGCGGATTGCTATCTGTTCGGCACGGCATACCGGAGACCCACGCGTCGGATGACATCGACTTCGAAAAACGTCCACGCGCCGAAGAAAGCGCTCTCGGCCCTCATGCTCGGCGCGCTTGGCGTCGTGTTCGGCGACATCGGCACGAGCCCGATCTATGCGTTGAGGCAAGGCGTGAGCGACGCGGGCGTCGTCGATGCATCGATCGTGATGGGCATTCTTTCGATGATCGTGTGGGCCGTCGTCATCGTCGTGATGGGCAAGTACGTGTGCTATGTGATGCGCGCGGACAATGAAGGCGAGGGCGGCATCGTCGCGCTGACGGCGCTCGCGCGTTCGGGCTACGAGCAACAGGGGCGACGCGTTCCGCATCTTCTGCTGATGGCCGGCTTGTTCGGCGCAGCGATGTTCTACGGCGATTCGATGATCACGCCCGCGGTTTCGGTGCTGTCCGCGGTCGAAGGCCTGAGTCAGGTGAGCGCCAGGTTCGAGCCATTCATCGTGCCGATCGCGGTAGCGATTCTCATCGCGCTCTTTCTGTTTCAATCGCGCGGCACGGCGGTCGTCGGCAAGTCGTTCGGGCCGGTCATGCTCCTCTGGTTTGTGTATCTTGCGGCGGTGGGCGTCTACCGGATCGTGGAGCATCCGGACGTGCTGCGTGCGCTTTCGCCAGCGTATGCGTGGTCGCTCGTGCTCGCGCACTCCGCGCTCGCATTCACGATTCTCGGCGCCGTGATTCTCGCGTTGACGGGCGCCGAAGCGCTCTATGCCGACATCGGTCACTTCGGCCGGCGCGCGATCCGGCTTGCATGGATGATCGTCGTGTTTCCGGCTATCGTCATCGGTTATTTCGGGCAAGCCGCGACGATTCTGTATCAGCCAGGCGCGGCCAGACAACCCTTCTTCTTCGCCGCGCCTTCGTGGGCGCTGGTGCCGACCGTGCTGATTGCATTGCTCGCCACCGTGATCGCATCGCAAGCCGTCATTTCAGGGGCTTTTTCGATGACGAGTCAGGCGATTGAACTCGGCTTCCTGCCACGGCTTCGCGTAATCGAAACGTCCGCATCGCAGCGCGGGCAAGTGTATGTGCCCGCGGTGAATGCGGTCCTGTTCATCGCGGTGATGTTCCTCGTGATCGCTTTTCGCAGTTCGGACCGGCTGACGTCGGCATACGGCATCGCCGTCGGCCTCACGATGCTGATCACCACCGTGCAGATGGTGAGCGTCACGCGCAATATCTGGCGCTGGCCGTGGCTCGCGGTCGCCGCGCTCAGCGTTCCGCTCATCGCAATCGATGCGTTGCTCGTCGCGGCCAACATCCACAAGATTCCGCAAGGCGGCTGGTTTCCGGTTGCGATCGGCATCGTGCTGTTCGTGCTGATGGCGACATGGCATCGCGGCCTTCAACTCGCGCATTTACATGCATCGCGCGCGCCACCGCTCGCGGAATTCCTGCGCGATGTGCTGAACAAGCCTGAGCCGCCCGCGCGCGTGCCGGGCACTGCCGTCTATCCGGGCAGCACGCCGGGCGCTACACCTTCCGCCCTCACGAGCAACGTGCGCCATAACCGCGTGCTGCACGAGACGACGGTGATCTTTGCGAACCGCGCGGAATCGGCGCCGCGTGTCGACGAACACACGCGCATCGAAGTGCGCGATCTGGGCGCGGGCTGCTATGAAGTGATCTCGCGTCATGGCTTCGTCGAACGGCCGAACCTGCCGCGCCTGCTGTCATCGCTCGACGGACAACTCGGCGATTGGCGATTCGATCCGAAACACACGACGTTCTTCCTGCCGCGCGACGAAGCGACGCCCGGCTGCTCGCACGGGCAGATGCCGCGCTGGCGCGAACGCCTCTTCGGGGAGATGGCGTTCCATTCGGCAACGAGCGCGGAATATTACGGACTTCGAAGTGAAGATGTCGTCGAACTCGGCGTTCAGGTCGTGCTGTAAGGCACGTGATTCATGCGATCACTGCGCGGTGCCGGCGGGCAGCATGTCGGCCTTCGCATTTGCGTGATTCTTCGCCGCTTCCAGCGCCGCATCGTGTGTGTCTAGCGGGCGATCGCGCATTTCGGTGTAGCCGTCCGCATCGACGGTGTAAGACCAGGTGCATTGTCCCGTCGGATCCTGATCGATGGTGATCTCGACATGGTGCCCGTTACGAACGTAGGTCTCGGTAGACATGATGTGATCTCCCAATGAGTGACATCCGCGTCGCGACCGCTCAGTGCGAGGTCATGGCTTGCGGGAATCGGGCGGAACAGGGTTCTTTTCCTGCGACGATGGCAACTCGTTTTCCGATACCTCGTGCGTGCGCATTTCGCGTTCGTCGAGCTGACGCTGCTTCGTGTCTTCGGAGGACGTCGGCGTGGAATCGTCGCGGCCCACGGGTTCGTCCATGTCATCGGCGGTGGCGTGCGGCACACCCTTGCCTGGCTCCATGATGGCCTCCGGAAATCGTGAGATGGCGCGCCGATGCGCGCCTTCTATCGTGCAGCAAACGCCGGACCCGCCCGGCGATGTGCCGTGCGTCACGCGCGACAGGTCACTCAAGTCCCTCGTGCTCGAATGCAAGCTTCACGGCCGGTCGCTCGCGCATGCGCTTGTAAAACGCCTGAAGCTCGGCGGGCATATCGACGCTCATCTTTCGCGCCCACGTCAGCATCGTGAACAGATACGCATCCGCGACGCTCACCTTGTCGCCGAACAGATAATCGCCGCGCATCGTCTTCGCGATGAGCGCGAAGCGCTGGCCGATTTTCTCGCGCGCGGCCGCGGCTTCCGCATCCGAAGACGGGCGGAACACGCGGCCGAACTGCTTGTGAATCTCAGTCGAAATGAACGCGAGCATTTCCAGCAGACGCAGACTTCCGTCGTCGCCGGAAGGCGCAAGCGATGGCGCCTTTTGCGCGACCCAATAGAGAATCGCGATGTTCTCGGTGAGCCGCTTGCCATCGTCGAATTCGACTACGGGAACGTAACTCTTCGGATTGATTTCGTTGAACGGCGTGCCGTCGTCGGTGATCTTGGACTTGAGGTCGACCTTCACGCGATCGAAGTTCAGGCCTGCTTCATGCATCGCGATGTGATCGGCGAGACTGCATGCGCCGGGTGCGTAATACAGTTTCATGATGCGCGTCTCCTTTCCGTGATGGCTGTGCGGGAACCCTATTCGGCGAGCAAGGCTCATGCCGCGAAAAGGTGGACGGCCCTAAAGTTTTGCCGCGTGCGTGCCGTTGACCCGAAAGTGCCGTTTCCGCAGCGCGCGGAGGCGAAAGGTATGATACGGCCGTTTTGTCGCGATGCGCGGTCCGCCGTCGATGACGGTCGATGTCCCGGCCACCGCACGTGGCGGGCTTTTCCATGTTCCACACACCTGACACTGAAACACTTCGCCTTTGCAGCGTGCTCGCGAGCACGGCGTTCGGGCTCGTCTTCGCGCTGGTGCGCTTCGGCCGCAAGATCGAGCCGCAGTTCGTGCACTGGTCTGCGAGCGCGTTCCTCTACGCGGCCGTGCTGACCGGCTTCGAGCCCGCGCGCGGCAATCCGGTCCTGATCGGCCTGCTGCTCGGCGCGCTCGCGGCCACCAACATGTTGATCGTTTCGGGCTTGCGCGCTTTCGACGGCAAGCCTCCGTTCCGCTCATGGATGCTCGCGCCGATTTTGGGTTGCGCGGTAGCGCATGTCTTGCCGGGATGGATCGTCGGTCCCGGTCCGGTAGCGGCGATGTTGACGCACGCGGGCGATACGATCAGTGTCGCGATCTCGGCCGCGATCACCGGCATCATCCTCTGGTCGAGCGGGCGGCGCGAGAAGAGCCGCGCGCGGCGCATCGCCGGATTCGCAATGCTGGGTTATCTGCCCGGTTATGCCGTGACGCTCGCAGCCTATGCGTGGTCGGGCACGCACATCAATTACCTCGCGCTGATTCCGATGCTCTCGGACCAGTTGCTATTGGGCGTACTCAATCTCGGCCTGCTGGCGATTCCCGCCGAACGAGCGCAACGCCGCCTGCGCGATGCTGCGCTGCGCGACCCGCTCACAGGCGTCTGGAATCGCGCCGGATTCGAGCTTTACGCGATGCGCCTCGCCGCGCCTGGCGCGACCGTGCTCGCCATCGACCTCGATCATTTCAAGCAGATCAACGACCGGCACGGTCACCTCGCGGGCGACAACGTGCTGATTGAACTCGCGCGGCTCGCGGGCGCGGAAGTCGCGTCGCTGGGCGGCGAGTTCGGGCGGCTCGGCGGCGACGAGTTCGTCGCGATCGTTCCGGCGTCGCGCGCATCGGATGCGCAGGCCTGCGCGAACCAGATTCACGCTGCGTGCCGCAAATACACCGAAGGCATGCCGGAATGGACTACGAGCATCGGCGTATCGCAGATCGGCGCGCACGATGCGAGCTTCCACGAAGCACTGCAACGCGCGGATGTCGCGCTGTATCGTGCGAAGCTCGCGGGCCGCAACACGCTGACGGTCTGATCAAGGTAGAGTCGTCGGTATCGACATAACCCGGAGACGCGGATGAACGGCAAACGCATCGCAACGGCGTTGCTGCTGCTGCTGGCGTGGACGGTCTGTGCGAACGCGCAGGAACGGCCCCTCTCCGATGAGCAAATGCTCGGCGTGATTTTCGTCGCGAATCAGGCGGAAATTGCCACGGCCAGTCTGGCCTTGCGCAAGACACGCTCCTATAGCCTGCAGGTCTTCGCGAAGCGGATCGTGTCGGAACATGCGCAAGTCAATCAGGAGATCGCCACGCTGATGCAGCGATACGGCACGCAGCCGCAACGCAGCGCGACGAGCGAGGCATTGACGAAGCAAAGCCGCGACGATATAGCCGATCTCGACCAGACCAGCATTTACGATTTCGACGAAGCGTATCTGGATCGCGAAGTCGCTTATTTGCAGAAGCTGGTCAATGCCGTCGATGGCTATATTCGAACGGCGCGCAGCGCGGAGGTGCGGACCTTGCTGATCCGCTCGCGACCGTCGTTCATCTTTCATCTCGATCAGGCTCAACGGCTGCAAATCACGATCGGCAGTCCGGGTCTGATACGCTGACGCCGCTTTCGTCGAGCGAGGCATAAACAAAACGCAAAAGCACGGAGATATGCATGAACCCTTCGGAACGAATCGACGCGTTGATTGCCGGCATCACGGACTGGCGTGGCGAGACATTCGCCAATGTGCGCAAGACCATTCTGGCGGCGGATAGCGGGATCGTCGAGGAGTGGAAATACATGGGTAGCCCGGTGTGGTATCGCGACGGCATGATCGCGGTGGCTAACGCGCATAAGGGAAAAGTGAAGCTCACCTTCGCCAACGGCGCGAGCCTTCCCGATCCCGGACAGCTCTTCAACGCGGGTCTCGAAGGCAATGCGCGGCGCGCGATCGATTTTTTCGAGGGCGACAAGATCGACACGCGTGCGCTGAAGAATCTCGTGCGCGCGGCAATCGAGTTCAATCAGTCGAAATCGAAGAAGAAAGCGGCCGGCTAGGCCACGCGTGCCCACGCACCGATGAAGGCCGGCGGCTGTATGACGCCATCGAGCGCGACGATCTCATCGCGCAGTCGTGCGGCCAGCGTATCGATGCCAATCGCATCCGCGCTTGCAACGCCGAAGCGCTCGGCAAGCGGCAACAGCGTGCGCAACACCTCGGCCAGATACTGATACGCGAACGAGTCGGGCCCGCCTTCGAAGCGCGCCGATAGCAGCATCTGCGGGCCGGGCAGGCCGGCGCGGCGGAACGTCGAAAACAGCTTCGATCCCATGTCGGTCTCGACGCCCGCGCGCTTGAAAGTTTCCCTGATCCAGCGCGTGCCCTGCGCGCATAGCGGCGACTCGGGCACCGAACGCGCAGTGCTCATGTCCATCTCGTGAAAGACGAAGAGCGTGCCCGCGCCCGCACGGTCGGCGAGACGGCGCAAGGTCGCGGCGGGATCGGGCAGATGCAGCAGGATGAGCCGGCCGATGATGGCGTCGAAGGGTTCCGTGAGTTCGAAATCCGCCACGCTCGCAACGTCGAAGCGCACGTTGCCGAGGCCGGCTTGCTGCGCCCGTTCGCGCGCCTGGTCGATCACGCCGGGCGCCTGATCGATGCCGGACACCGACCCGTCCGGTCCCACGAGCGATGCGGCCAGAAACGAGACATCGCCCGTGCCGCAGCCCAGATCGAGCACGCGCATACCGGACGCGAGCCCCGCGCGGCGCAGGACCTCTTCGGTCAGATCGCCGATGAAGCGCGCCTGATTCTCCAGTCGCTGCACTTCCGGATCGGAATGGCCGAGCACGTAGGCGCCGGTGGAACTGACGGAAGGATTCATGGCTGTGACCTCGCGTGTGCGTGCCCCTTTCATGTTAGTGGCTGCGCGACAAAAGCCACTTCCCGCCCCAAATATTTCAGATAACTTTCGGTGAAAAAGAGCGCCGCCCGCGCGCTTATCGCGGACGAAGCTATCCGTATCGGGATTTCTTCGTTCGCGTGTGAGTAAGCGACGAGTACATTTATCGTTCGCCGCTCTCCCACGATATCCCGCATGACGACATTTTCATTGCAGCGTTTATTCGCCGTGTTCGCGTCGATGGCGTTGCTCGCATTGCCGATTCATCGCGCGCACGCCGAAGGGAAGGTGACGATCGTCGATCAATACGGTATCGGCTCGTTGCTGCTGAAAGTGGCGAAAGATCAGATGCTCATCGAGAAAGCGGGTGCGCGCGAGGGACTTGCCATCGACGTGCAATGGAGCACGCTCTCGGGCGGCGCGGCTGTGAACGAGGCGTTGCTGTCGGGCGCGGCGGATATCGCGACCATCGGCATCGGGCCTTTGATGACGATCTGGGACCGCACGCACGGGCGTCAGGACTTTCGCGCGATGGCGGCGCAAAGCGCGGTGCCGGTATATCTCGTGACGAACGATCCGCGCATTCGCAGCATCCGGGATATCGGCGAGAAGGATCGGATCGCGGTGGTGTCCGTCGCCGTGTCGCAACAGGGACGGCTACTGCAGATGGCATCGGCCAAAGCTTTCGGCGATGCCGACTATGCGCGTCTGGATCGCTTCGAAGTCAGCATGCCGCACGCCGATGCGACGACCGCGATGTTATCGGGCAACTCGGTCGTCAACCTGCATTTCTCGAACGCGCCGTATCAGTATCAGGAACTCGAAGACCCGAAGATTCACAAGGTAACGAGTTCCACCGACATTCTCGGCGGTCCATCGACGGGCAGCGTCGTCGTGACGTCCGGCGCATGGCGCAAGGACAATCCGAAGACTTATGCCGCCGTGCGCGCCGCGCTCGACGATGCTGCGAAGCTCGTCGGCAAGGACAAGGCGCAAGCGGCGGCCATCTATATTCGCCAGGACGGGTCGAAGCTTTCGCCGGCGTTCGTCGAACGCATTTTGAGCGACAAGGAAGCCAGCTTCGCGACGACGCCGCAAAACACGCTGCAACTGGGTGCGTTTCTGCATAAGGTCGGCGTGATTCGTCATGAACCGAAGTCGTGGCGCGATTACTTTTTCGCCGACGACGCGAACGCGCAAGGCAGTTGAGCGCGTCGTCCATTTATCCCATATATAAAGGAATACGAAATGAATGCCGCTGCCATCCAGAAAGAAGCAGAATTGACCGTCAATCCGCTCTCGGCGCATATCGGTGCGGAGATCGGCGGCGTCGATCTTACGCGTGCGCTGTCTCCCGCGCAGGTCGAAGCGATTCGCGCAGCGCTGCTCAAATGGCGCGTGATCTTCTTTCGCGAGCAGTTTCTGAGTCACGAGCAGCACATCGCGTTCTCCGCGCAATTCGGCGAGCTCACGGTGGGACATCCGGTGTTCGGACATGTCGAAGGTCATCCCGAGATTTATTCGATCTCGAAGTTTCGCAAGGCGACGCGCTTCGAAGGGCCTTCGCTGCTGCGTCCCTGGACCGGCTGGCATACGGACGTCACGGCGGCGGTGAATCCGCCGTTCGCATCGATCCTGCGCGGCGTGACGATCCCGCCTTATGGCGGCGATACGCAATGGACCAATCTCGTGATTGGGTATGAGAAGCTCTCCGCGCCGCTGCGTGCATTCGTCGATGGCTTGCGTGGCGTGCATCGCTTCGCGCCGCCGCAAGGCGCGAGCGGCACCGATGCGTTCACGAAGGCCGTGACGGATCACACGCTCGTGAGCGAGCATCCGCTCGTGCGCGTGCATCCCGAAACCGGTGAACGCGCGCTGTATGTGAGTCCGGGTTTCCTCAAGCACATCGCGGGACTGGCGCCGCGTGAAAGCCAGGTGTTGCTCGAACTCTTGTGGGAGCATGTGACGCGGCCGGAATTCACGGTGCGCTTCAAGTGGGAACCGGGCAGCATTGCGTTCTGGGACAATCGCGCGACCGCGCATCTCGCGCCCACGGATATCTTCGATCTCGACTTCGATCGGCAGTTGTATCGCACGACGCTCGTCGGCGATGTGCCGGTCGGGCCGGATGGGCAAAGGTCGGTGGCGATCGAGGGATCGCCGGTGGGCGCGGCGGCTGCGGTGGCGTTGAATTGAATATGAATCAGTCGATGAGCCGCCGCGCCCGCATCCATTCGAGCACGATGCCCGCGATGTCATCGCTGTTGTCATCGGCCATCAGCGCGTGACTATTTCCCTCGATGCCGCGTGCGGGAAGATCGATCCATTCCGTATCGACGCCAGCCGCGGCGAGCGCATCGTGCCAGCGCCGTACTTTTGGCACGGACTCGACCCAGAACGGATGCCGCTCCAGATAGTCGCCCCAGACGAACAGATGCGGCACGCCGCGCAGGCTATGCGGATCATATTGCGCGGGGTCGGGCGCGCCTGAAGGCTCGAGCGAGATGACCGCCGTCACGCGCTCGGGCGCATTCAGCGCGGCGCGCAGACCGAAGTTGCCGCCTTGACTGTGCGTGAGCACGATGCTGCCCGGCAGGCGCTCGATCAACGCGTCGTATGCATGTTGCGTCAGCGTGTCGTTCGTCGACCAGCGCGGCACGAACTGATTCATGAAGGCTTCCATCTTCGATACATCGAAGCGCATGCCCGCATGAGGCCGGCGCGATCGCGCCTGCGCGTGCCATGAACCTTCCGGACCGAAGCGAAACGTTTCTTCCCATGCCTCGCGCGCAGTGCGGAAGTAAGGCGCCTCGGGATACACATCGGGATAGGGCGCCCACGATGCGCGGCCACGTTCGACGGCATCGGACACATAGACATTGAAGCCCGCGCGCAGGAAGTACATCTGCCAGCCGGGGCGTCCATCGGGCGTCGTCTCCCAGTTCACGCCGCTCATGCCGCCACCATGCCAGAGCAACAGCGGATGAGGGCCGCGCGGCGATGCGAGCCTCACGTACTGCACATACATCTGACCGACGATCACTTCGCCATTGGGATCGACCGGATGGACGGCGCCGTGTGCCGTGCTCACGCGCGAGCGCGGACTCATGCCCGACAGCGTGACCATCTTTCCGCCGACGTGAAAGCTGCCGATATCGCGCACCTGAATCGCGCTGGTTGCATCGTTCGTATTCATGCGGTTGTTCTCAAAGAGGGTGGATGCGTTTCGGCGCGCGTCACGAAGATCAATATCACGAGGAAGGTCATGAAGAAGCGAAACGCGCTCTCCGTGCCGTTCCATTGCTGCGACTGCCACATGCCGAACCATTCGCCGCCGATCGTCATGAAGCAGACCTGCCAGGTGAGATAGCCGAGCGTGAGACCCGCGATTGCCCAGCGCTTGGCTCGCGCGAATACTGCATTCTCTTGCCGCATCGCCCGACACATCGCGATGACGCCCACCCAGCAGAGCAGCGCGGTCACGGTCTCAAGAAGAATGATCAGGTCATAGCCGAGATGCTGAAGCATCGGCGACGTGATCGCGCGATACATGTTGGCATTGCCGGGGAACGTCGTGTCCATCCGCAAGACGTGCTCGACGAATTGCAGGTTGCTGCCATAGTCCGTCAGATTGCCGAAGCTGACGAGCGATGCCAGCAGGGCCATCGAGGCCACGGCGAAAAGTTTCGCGAGTCGTTCGGTCATCCCGTTCTCCTGACACGTTGTGCACCCGATTGTGCGAGAAAAGAATTAGATAGGCATGACGACGCGCCGCAACTAACTGTCCCGCACGAACGCGCCACTTCTTCAGCTTCGCCAATAGCCATCAACAGAGAGAGGTCGATCGCTGGCCGTATAATCGCTGCCTCAAACGATTAGGTGCCGACGCAGGCACGTCGGCCAGCTTCGAACGACGCTGGTTTATCAACATTCGGAACGCCTCGCGTGGAAAGTCTCTTTCAGTCCGTGAATGCATTGTTTGCCTTCATTGCACCCGTATCGGATTTCTTGTGGGATTTCCCCACTAATTTCAAGGCATATTCAAGCATTCCCGTGCTCGGGCAATTCCCGTTCGCGATTCTGCTGCTTGTCGGCGTGGGCATCCATTTCACGATTCGCACGCGCTTCATCCAGACGATGAACGTCGGCAAGATCGTGCGCATCATGTTGCGCAGACAGTCGTCGAAGACCGGCGTCAGCGCGCTCGCATCGTTCATGCTCGGGCTCGCGATGCGCGCGGGGCCGGGCAATATCGTCGGCATCACGGGCGCGATTTCCGTCGGCGGGCCGGGCGCATTGTTCTGGATGTGGGTCGCCGCATTCTTCGGCATGGCCACCGCGTTCATGGAATCGACGCTCGCGCAGCTCTTCAAGGAGAAGAAGCACGACGAGTTCGTCGGCGGCCTGCCGTTCTATGGGCGGCGCATTCTCGGCGACAAGCGCATCGTCGGCACGTTCTTGTCGCTCGTGTTCATCGTCTATGCGCTTTTCAACGTGCCGCCGCAAACGTTCAACGTGTTCACCGCGATCGGCACTATTGTCGATACCGTGACCGGTACGCATCTCGCACGTCAGTCGACGGTGTATTACGTCATCGCCGCCGTGTTGATCGCGGCGTGCTCGTTCATCATCATGGGCGGCATTCGCCGCGTGACCGCCTATACCGATGTGCTCGTGCCGATCAAGGCAACGCTGTTCTGCCTGATGTCCCTGGTCATCATCCTCATCAATCTGCCGCTGATTCCGTACTTCTTTCATGAGGTGATCGTCGGCGCATTCGCACCGCATGCGCTCTTCGGCGGCGCAATCGGCACCGCGCTCGCGCAGGGCGTCAAGCGCGGGCTGATGTCGAACGAGGCGGGGCAGGGCACCATCACGATGGCCGCCGCGATCGCCGACAACGATCACCCATGCGAACAAGGCTTCGTGCAGAGTCTCGGCGTGTTCTTCGACACGATGGTCATCTGCACGATGACCGGCTTCATCGTCGTGATGGCGCATGTCTGGACCGGCACCGTCGACGGGCAAGCGTGGGAATCGGTGAGGGCATCGAAGATCACGGTCTATCTCGCATCCGTCGAAACGCTCGTGCCCGTTGGGGTCGCGCACATCGTCAAGATCGTGATGTGCGTATGTTATGGCCTCTTCGCGTTCACCACCTTGCTCGGCATGATCTCGTTCGCGGAGATATCGGCGAACTTCATCTCGCGCAGTCGCGGCTTCATTACCGGTATTCGCGTCGTCGGCTCGCTCGTGTTCGTGCCATTCGGCGCGCTCACGGTGCTCGCCGGCCTCGAGTTGCCGAACCTCTGGGCGCTGTCGGATCTGATGAATATCGTGATGGTGCTGCTCAACGTGCCGATTCTGCTGATCGGGCAACGCCTCGTGTACAAGGCGCTGGCGAACTACCGGTCGACGCGCCGCGGGCCGTTCGTATCCGAGGATATCGGCGTGCGCACGGAGTACTGGACGGCGAAGCGCGGCGTCGCGAAGCAAGAGGATGGCGTTCGCGAGCGCATCGAAGCTTAAGAGCCGAAAAACTCCACCGCGCCCGTGCTCAGGTTGTACATCGAGCCTGCGATCTTGATGCCGTGCTGGCTTTCCATCTCGCTCAGCACTGTGCTGTCGCGGCGAATCTGCGCGATGGTGAGTTCGACGTTCTTGCGCGCCACTTTATCGACGAACGTGTAGTTGGTCGCCGAGCGTTCGCCGTCATACTGCGTTGCATCGACGGCGGGCTTGATGCGCGCGAGCAAGCCGGTGAGATGGCCGAGTTCGGCATTCGCTATCGCGCCCTTGATCGCGCCGCACGACGTGTGCCCCATCACGAGCACGACTTTCGCGCCCATCAGCTTGCACGCGAATTCCATGCTGCCGAGAATGTCGTCGTTTTCGATATTGCCCGCGATACGGCAATTGAAGATATCCCCGATACCCAGATCCATGATGACTTCCGCGGGCGCGCGCGAGTCGATGCAACTGAGCAGCACGGCAGCGGGATACTGGCCCTTCGCGCTGGCCTTCTGCTCGCGCAGATAATTGCGCGGCTTGCGCTCGCCTTTCTGAAACCGCTCGTTGCCGCGCTTCATCAGGTCGATGATCTGCTCGGGCGTCATGCTGTCGCGCTGCGCGTGCGTCAACGCATCGGCATGAGCCGAGGTCATGAGAAGCGATGGACCCACAAGCCCGACGATACCTGCGGATGCCACTGATCTGAGGAAACCCCGGCGGCACTCGGGCGTGCATTGCAGCGGATGCTTCATTTCTTCGCGCATGACCTTGCTCCTCGATCCAAGGATTGGGCCTTCTTGACGCTCTTCTTGCGAACTGAAGTGTTGGACGAAAACGCGTCGAATGCAATGCGCGCTTGTTCTGATGACAATGTCACGCCGATGACGTAACGATGTGGCGCGCGATATCGAGGAAGTTGGCGGTCTTGGCGGCCGTCGCGTCGATGCGCGAGGCCAGTGCGAGACGAATCGTGATCGCGCTGCCGAGGGCGTCAGTGTAGGCGACGCCATCGACCTGAATCTGACACACGGACGCCGGCACCAGCGACACACCGAATTCTGCCGCGACCAGATTCACGACTGACGAAAGCTGCGGCGCCTGCTGCCCGGCGACTGGCTCGAATCCCGCTTCACGGCACGCACCGATGATGACGTCGTGCAATGTCGGGCTCGCTTCGCGGGGCAGCATCACGAAGGGATCTTCCGCCAGCGCCGCGAGCGGCACCTTGCGTTTCTTCGCGAGCTTGTGCGTGGCGGGCAGCACGATTTTCATCGGCTCGATCGCAATGTGATTGATCTGCACGCCCGCCGGCGACTGGCTGCCGAGCCGAACGAACGCGACATCTACACGGCCGGCGTCGAGATGGGCGAGCAACTGCGCGGTGTTGCCCTCGGTCAATGTGAGCGTGACGTTGGGATAAGCCTGCCGATACGAGCGGATGAGCTTCGACACGACCGGATTGAACGCCGCCGACCCAGTGAAGCCGATATTGAGTTGCCCGATCTCGCCGCGCCCCGCGCTCTGCGCCTTTTCGACGGCGAGACGCGCGTCGTTCATGAGCCGCTTGGCATCGACGGCGAACGCCTCACCCGCTTCGGTCAGCACGACGCCGTGCCCCGTGCGTCGGAAGAGCCGCACGCCGAGTTCGTCTTCCAGCGCGTGAATCTGCTGGCTGAGCGGCGGTTGGCCGATGCCGAGCCGTTCCGCCGCGCGCGTTACGTTGCGCTCCTCGGCGACGGCCAGAAAGTAACGAACGTGGCGCAGTTCCATGCGATATCTGTCAAAGATATTTCAGAAAGACGAGATAGATATTGGACAGTATATCAATCGCGCGACAAAATACCGCTATCGCGCAGTGCGCGGGCAAAAAACTTATCCCCAACGACATCGCCGGGCGCTTTTCGAGGCGGATCAGGCTGGACGAGTCGCGCCCGTGTCGTGCATCGACGACGCGCGAATCGTCAATCAGATTGGGAAGGGGTCTAACGTGGCTGAAGCATTG
>NZ_JAQQDB010000053.1:0-52211 GCF_046030135.1 Caballeronia jiangsuensis | reverse complement strand
ATAAAGGTGGGGTTTTTGCGTTGGGCAACGCGCCGCGGAGAAAAGCAAAAGTCGCATCCCCAAGCGCTAAAATCCTTCTACGTATTTTCGAAAGGCACGGCCAGCGCCGTCGATGTCCCCATGCTACGTCTAAGCGAAATCAAGCTCCCGCTCGATCATCCCGAATCGGCTATCGAATCGGCGGTTCTCGCACGTCTTGCGGAAATCGGGGTGACGGCGAACGAGCTCATTCACTACCACGTATTTCGCCGTGCGCACGACGCCCGCAAGCGCTCCGACATCAAGCTCACCTACATCATCGATGTCGAACTGCAAGACGAAGCATCGGTATTGAAGCGTCTCGACGCGCATCCCCATCCGCATTGCAACGTTACGCCCGACATGGCGTATCGCTTCGTGGCGAAAGCGCCGGCGCATTCGACGTTGCCGCGTCCGGTCGTCATCGGCATGGGGCCTTGCGGGCTGTTTGCAGGCTTGGTCCTCGCGCAGATGGGCTTCCGCCCGATCATCCTCGAACGCGGCAAGGCCGTGCGCGAACGCACGAAAGACACGTGGGGCCTCTGGCGACGCAACGAGCTCAACCCGGAGTCGAATGTGCAGTTCGGGGAAGGCGGTGCCGGCACGTTTTCCGACGGCAAGCTCTACAGCCAGATCAAGGATCCCAAGCACTATGGTCGCAAAGTACTCGATGAATTCGTCAAAGCTGGCGCGCCGGAAGACATCCTGTACTTGAGCCGCCCGCACATCGGCACGTTCCGGCTCGTGAGCATGGTCGAGAAGATGCGCGCACAGATCCACCAGCTCGGCGGTGAAGTGCGATTCCAGCAGCGGGTCGAGGACATCGACATCGATAACGGAAAGGTGCGCGGCCTCAAGCTTTCGACCGGCGAAACGCTCCGCTGCGATCATGTCGTGCTCGCCGTGGGGCACAGCGCGCGCGACACCTTCGAGATGCTGCACGATCGCGGCGTGTACATGGAAGCCAAGCCATTCTCGCTGGGTTTTCGCATCGAACATCCGCAAGGCGTGATCGATAGAAGTCGCTTCGGCAAATTCGCCGGTCACGAAAAGCTGGGCGCGGCCGACTACAAAGTGGTCCACCATTGCAGCAACGGCCGCGCGGTGTACAGCTTCTGCATGTGCCCGGGCGGCACGGTCGTCGCGGCAGCGTCGGAGCCCGGGCGCGTCGTGACGAACGGCATGAGTCAGTATTCACGCAATGAGCGCAACGCGAATGCGGGCATCGTCGTGGGCATTACGCCGGATGACTTTCCGGGTGGTCCGCTTGCCGGCATCGCTTTTCAACGCAAGTGGGAAGAGCGGGCGTTCGAACTGGGCGGCGGCGACTATTCCGCGCCGGGGCAACTCGTCGGCGACTTCATCGCGGGGCGCGCGTCGACTTCGCTTGGTTCGGTCAATCCATCGTACAAGCCGGGCGTGAAGCCCACCGACCTGAGCACCGCGCTGCCCGATTACGTGATCGAAGCGATCCGCGAAGCCTTGCCCGAACTCGACAAAAAGATCAAAGGGTTCGCGATGCACGACGCCGTTTTGACCGGCGTCGAGACGCGTACGTCTTCGCCGATTCGCGTGCGTCGCAAGGACGATTATCAGAGCGTCAACGTCGACGGTCTGTACCCGGCGGGAGAGGGCGCAGGCTACGCTGGCGGTATTTACTCGGCGGCGATCGACGGCATCGAAGTCGCGGAAGCCGTCGCGTTGCAGATGATGGCGCAGCACGCGGCCGCGGTATAAAAAAAGAGCGCATCGGTCGATCCGCTGCGCTCTTCATAACTAAAACTGCGGCAAGCTCAGGTCACCACGCCCACTTGCCAGGGCACGAATTCACTCTGCCCATATCCGTGCAGTTCGCTCTTCGACGCCACGCCTGACGCGCAGTCGAGCATCATCTGGAAGATCTGTTCGCCGAGTTGCTCGATGGTCGCCGAACCGTCGATCACGCCGCCGCAGTTGATATCCATGTCCTCTTCCTGCCGCTCCCACAACGCCGTGTTCGTCGCGAGCTTCAGCGAAGGCGAGGGCGCGCATCCATAAGCAGAACCACGACCCGTCGTGAAGCAGATCAGATTCGCGCCCGACGCAACCTGCCCCGTCGCGGACATCGGATCGTATCCGGGCGAATCCATGAAGACGAAGCCCTTCGCATCGATACGCTGCGCGTATTCATATACTTCGACCAGGTTCGTCGTCCCGCCCTTCGCGACCGCGCCGAGCGACTTTTCGAGGATCGTCGTGAGACCGCCGACCTTGTTGCCGGCCGACGGATTGTTGTCCATCGCCGCGCCGTTGCGCGCGCAGTACTCTTCCCACCACTTGATGCGCGCGAGCAGCTTTTCGCCGACTTCGCGGCTCACCGCGCGGCGCGTTAGCAGATGCTCCGCGCCGTAGACTTCGGGCGTCTCGGAGAGAATCGCGGTGCCGCCGTGCGCGACGAGTTTGTCGACCGCGGCGCCCAATGCAGGGTTCGCCGAAATGCCTGAATAACCATCCGATCCACCGCACTGCAATCCGACGACCAAATTCGCTGCCGGAACCGGCTCGCGCTGCACGCGATTCGCATCGACGAGCATTTCCTCGATCATCGCGATACCGCGCTCGATCGTCTTTCGCGTGCCGCCGCTGTCCTGAATCGTGAAACTGCGCAGCTTGGCGCCGTCCTTCAGGCCACTCGATTCGAGCACGCCCGAAATCTGGTTCGTCTCGCAGCCCAATCCGACGAACAGCACGGAATGAAAATTCGGATGGATCGCGTAACCCGCAAGCGTGCGGCGCAGAATGCCGAGGCCTTCGCCCTGCATGTCGATGCCGCAACCGAGTCCGTGAGTGAGCGCGATCACGCCATCGACGTTCGGATAATCCGCGAGCGCTTCCGGATGCACATCGCGCCGGAAGTGATCGGCGATGGCGCGCGCGACCGTCGCCGAGCAGTTCACGCTCGTCAGCACGCCGACGAAATTGCGCGTCGCCACGCGGCCGTCCTCGCGGCGGATGCCCATGAATGTCGCGGGCTTGTCGACGAACGGCGTCGGATGCTGATCGACGCCGAACTCGTGCTCGCGCGCGAAATCGGCCATCGACAGATTATGCGTGTGCACGTGCTGTCCGCGCGAAATCGCCTCGCGCGCCACGCCGATGGTCTGGTTGTAGCGCTTCACGGGCGCGCCCGCGGCGATGTCGCGGGTCGCGATCTTGTGTCCCGGCGGAATCAGCCCCGCGACGACGAGATCCTCCGACGCGATGCGCGCGCCGGAGAGCAGCTGACGCGTCGCGATCACGACGTCGTCGTTCGGATGCAGCCGGATGACCGCATGGTCGGTGGATGTGGTGGACATGGTTTTGTTCTCAGACCGTGGAAGGTGCGCGGTTGTCGAGCCGCGCTTGCTCTTCTTCGGCGCGATTGAGCGGTTCGATCTTGCCGACGATTACAAGATAGCTGAATGCGCCGAGGAAGCAGAAGCCGCCCGCGACGCACAGCGGAATCACGAACGAACCCTTGGTGATCGCGAGCATCACGCCGGTGAAAGTCGTGATGACGATGCCAGCGAGGTTCGACGCGAAGTTCTGGATGCCGCCGATCGATGCGACGTGATCCGGCGTCGGCGCGACGTCGCTCGGCAGCGACCAGATGCTGGCGGCCGCGAAGGCGAGACTGGCGTAAGCGATGCCGAAGAACGCGAGCATCAGATAAATGTTGGTCACGAACGCGCACAGCGTAATGACCGACGAAAGCAGCATGCCGCCGACCATGCAGGTCTTGCGCGCGGCGGTGAGGCTCCAGCCGCGTTTGAAGAGCGCGTCCGACACCCAGCCGCCGAACCAGCCGCCCGGAATCGACATCAGCGCGGGAATCGTGCCGAGCGTGCCGAGCGATTTCAGCGAGAAGCCGTGCGCCTGCACGAGATAGCTCGGGAACCAGGTGATGAAGAAGTAGATGACGAAGTTCAGGCAGAAGAAGCCGAGCATCATGCCCCACAGCGTGCGGTACTTGAACAGCGACGCCCACGACACCTTGGTCTTCGGCGCGACCGGTTGCACCGGCGCGGCGTCCACCTCGCCCGTCAGGTCGCCCGTGGACTTGTTACGGTAGATCAGGAACCAGCCGAGAATCCACACGAAGCCGATCACGCCGGTGATAACGAACGACGCTTCCCAGCCGAACGAGCTGATGATGAGCGCGACCACGGGAATCGAGAGCGCCGAACCCACGCGCGAGCCGCTATCGAAGATGCTGGTCGCGAACGCGCGCTGCTCCTTCTTGAACCATTGCGACACGAGCTTCGCGCAGGACGGATACGCGCCCGCTTCGCCGATGCCCAGCATCAGACGGCAGCCGAACATGCCGACGACGCTCGTCGCGACGGCGGTAAGCGCCGTGAACACGGACCACCAGCCCACGGCGAGCGGCAACGCGATACGTGCGCCGACGCGATCGACGAACCAGCCGAAGGGCATCTGCATGAGCGCGTAGCTCCAGAAGAAGCCGCTCAGGATGAAGCCCATTTCAGCGGGGCCGATGCCGAGCGCTTTTTCGATCTGCGGCGCGGCGACCGCGAGGTTCGCGCGATCGATGTAATTGATGGCGATTGCCAGAAAAGCCAGAAATATCACTACCCAACGCATTTTGCGCATCGTTTGTCTCCTCAATGGGCGGCACTTCATGTGTTCCGGCCCGATCCGCGATGCCGGCGCGGTGAGCCGTAATTCGAAAGCTGGGTATCGGTCTTCAGGCGGATTCGAGCGCGTCGTGCAGACGCTTCTGATCGACGTCGAGATTCAATTCGCGCGCGAGCTCGATGACGGGCCGGAAGCGCCGGACTTTCTTCTCGTCGTGATTGCGCGCGATATCCGCGAGCCGATGCACGAGAAACGGATTCTCGAAGCGGTCGCGCACGCTCGACAAATATTCCGCCGCGACATCGAGCTTGCCGAGCGCCGCGAACACGGGCAGCACTTCGTCGCGCCACGTCGCTTCGAGCGGCTCGCGATATGCGGGATCGCGCATCGCGTCGAGCACGGTCATGTCGGGTGAGCCTTCGCGGGTGCGCCAGATTTCGGCGAGCATCGTGTGGCCGAGGTTCAGCATCAGCAGCTTCAGGCGTTCGTAGTGCGCGAGATCGTCGGTCACGACGATGTCCTCGTGCTCGCACGGCAGCACCATGCCGGCCTGCCGCTCGATCGCCCACAGCGCATACGGCTCCGCGATCGCGCCGACCGGCTGAATCGGCTCCGACACGATACGGTCCACGAGCGAATTCACCCACACGCAGTCTTTCGTGAGATAGCCGATGAACGCCTCGTCGACGTTCCAGCCGCGCGCGATTCCGATCACCAGATCGCGCAGCGTGTCGCCGTTGCGCGAAACCAGTTCGCAGGGCAAGAGCGTGATCGCTGCGGCGCCGGCCTGGTATCGCGCGTGGAGCAGCACCGCGAGCTTGGCTGCGAAGCCGCGCGGCGTGCGCTGGCCGTCGAGCAGATCGGCGGTGTCTTCGTCGAAGAGTGCGTAGCCGGCGTCCGCCGTGTTCGAGACGATCACTTTCACGTCGCGCTTCACGCGCTCGATCAGCAAAGGCCAGTCGTCGTTCGCGTGCAGCGCTTCGGTGATCGAATCGCATTCGACGGTCGAATCGATGGTCTCGTCGCTTCGACGGCCGCGAATGCGGACCGGATAACGGCCGGCCGCGCGCAACGCCTCGACGCGCGCGCGGCTGTCGGCGCTGGACGTAGTCTGAACGACGGTGATCTTGCCGAGCGCTTTCGCCGGATCGCGGCGCGCCGCCTCGCTGACGAAAAAGTCGACGTGCGCCTGCAGGAAACGGCTCGTGCCGAATTGAAGAATCGGATTGCTCATCGTCGGGAGCTGGGGAATTAGTCGAGTGGGAACGGTTCCAGATCGCCTTAAAAAAATTGGCCACCTGGCCTTACCGGATTGCATACTAGTGTCTTGAAACAGAATTGGTCAAGCCACTTGTAAGCGGTCTGAGAACGGCGAATGCCCGCCACGCGGTGCGTCGGCCCTTCCGCTGATTACAATCCACGTTTTCCCCGAGACGAAAAGCAGGAGCCAGCACGTGAGCGTGAAACCAGCCGAGACGCGACGCCTGTATCTACAGATCGCCGACAAGCTGCGCGGACTGATCGAGCAGCAGGATTTCGCCCCGAATGGCCGTCTGCCGTCGGAGCGCGAACTGGCGCTGACGCTCGGCGTATCGCGGCCATCCGTGCGCGAGGCGCTCGTCGCGCTCGAACTGGAAGGGCGCGTCGAGATACGCATGGGATCGGGCGTCTATATCGTCGCGACGCCCGCGAACAAGCCGTCGACGACCGAAGCGGAACTGGGCGAAAGCCCGATCGAGATCATGACCGCGCGCAGCGTGATCGAAGGCGCGATCGCGGCGAGCGTCGCGCCGTTCGCGAAACCAAAGGAGCTGAAGGCGCTGCGCACCGTGTACGAGACGATGGCCCGCGAAGTCGGGAACGGGCAAGTGCCGATGGCCGCCGATCGCGCGTTTCACATCGCGATCGCGCAGATGACGGGCAACGATGTGCTCGTGCGAACGGTCGGCAGTCTCTACGACGAACGGCACAGTCCGTTATCGTCGACGCTGCGTGGGCACTTCGAAGGGGAAGAAACGTGGGCGGCCGCGCTGGGCGAGCATCGGGAAATTCTGGAAGCGCTGGAGGCGCGCGACGCAATACAGGCGCAGGCCGCGATGCAGCGGCACATGCGTCAGTCAGCGGCGCGTCTGATGACTAAACGCAAAAGCTGACGCCGGCGCGCGCGGGAAGCGCGCACCGATGGCGAAAACGTGACCGCGTCAGCCAGGATAGGCTTCATCGACCTTCAGACCCGCCAGCTTGAAGATGACGCGCAGCGTTTGCGGCGCAATCTCCCGGCGTGAGGCGAGCGTAGTCAGGACGAAATCCATCACTTTGGCGTACTTCAGCATGGTCAGGCACGACTCGATGTCGGTGGAGCCGTCGCGCATCGACTCGGCGAGGCGCAACATTTCCACGGAAATCTCTCGGGCCATTTCCAGTTCGAGTTGCTGCTTTTCACTCCACGCGGGCATCGCGGTCAGTGCCGCGAGCATCTCCTGAAACTGCTTCTCTGCTTTCTTGTCGGGGATCGCATCCATCGCCGTCCTCTCATGTTCATGGCGCCGCGAGTCGCATTCGCCGCGCTGTGCGTTAGGTGTTACGTAACAAGGCCGGGCGCGGGTGACGACGCTTCGCGTGTCGAGACGCGGCCTGTTACCAGCTTGTTGCTTCTGCTGCTGCATCGGTACGCGGCCGAAAGGCCACGCTGTGTCGTCTTTTCCAATGGCCTCATTGCCGGACGATGCACAATCTGTTCCATGCAGCCTTGCTGCCACGCATTGGCCTTCTGCCGATGACTGGAACGAGAGCGTCTTCGCGCTTTTGAGTAAACTTCCTCTTTTGAGACAACAGAACCAGCGGTTAGCGCACATTCGGCGCGAACATGCTCCGCTTTTTTATTGATCGAACCTTTTACGATGACCAGGAAAGCCTCCGCGTCGGCTCCGGGCACACCCGACCCCTCCACCAAACACGAGATTCGTCCGGGCCAGTCGATCGAACTGCTGAAGGAACTCCATATCCTCACGCGCGACGGCAAGATGAACCAGGACAGCCGCCGCAAACTGAAACAGGTCTATCACCTCTATCAGTTCATCGAACCGCTTCTTGCCGACGTGCACGCGCGCCAAGGGGCCGTATCACTCGTCGACCACGGCGCGGGAAAATCCTATCTCGGGTTTATTCTCTACGATCTCTTCTTCAAGACTCTGCGCGATCGGTCACACATCTTTGGAATCGAGACGCGTGAGGAGCTGGTAAAAAAATCCGAGGAATTGGCGCAGCGCCTCGGGTTTACTGGGATGTCGTTTCTGAATCTGTCGGTGGCCGAATCAATCGATTCGGATCGTCTGCCCGATTCGATCGATATCGTCACCGCACTGCATGCGTGCAACACCGCCACCGACGACGCCATCCAGTTCGCTCTGCAGAAGAATGCGAAGTACATCGTCGTCGTGCCGTGCTGTCAAGCCGAGGTGGCTTCAGTGCTCCGAAAGAACAAGGGGCACGCGCTCTCGAAGAACGTGCTGACGGAAATGTGGCGGCATCCGCTGCATACGCGCGAATTTGGGAGCCAGATCACGAATGTGCTGCGCTGCCTGCAACTCGAATCGCACGGATATCAGGTGAGCGTGACGGAACTCGTCGGATGGGAACATTCGATGAAGAACGAGCTCATCGTCGCGCAGTTCAAGGACTTGCCGCGTGGCCGGCCTGCGCAAAGGCTTTCGGACGTGCTCGAAACGCTCGGGCTGGACGAACTGCGCGAGCGATTTTTTTCGCCCGCGCACTGATCAGGATTTGTCTTTCATCCACGCGTCGAAGCCGTCATGCCCCAGACGGCGCAGCGTTTCGATATTGCGCTCGTAGATGTCGGATGCATCGGGGAACGCGGCGACGGCGCGATCGATGCTCGCTTCGCGAATCAGATGGAACGTTGGATACGGCGCGCGATTCGTGTAGTTGTCGATATCGTCGGGCCCGGTGCCTTCGAACCGATAGTCCGGATGGAAGCTCGCAATCTGCAGTTCGCCCGCGAGTCCAAGCTGGACGAGCAGATTCTCGGCGAAATAGAGCGCGTCGTTGTAATCGGCGAAATCCGCGAACGCGTGTGGTGTGATGAAAAGCGTCGTGTCGATGACCTCGGGATCCGTATCGTGCAAAAGACGAAGCTCATCCGTCAGTTCTACGACGAGATCGTCCACGCCGCGCACCTCGCTCACCACGTAGCGAATCTGCTCTTTGACATGCACGCTCTTCGCGAACGGGCACAGATTGAGTCCGATCACCGCGCGGGTGAGCCAGTGTCGAGTCGCCGCGATCACCTCGTCGCGGGTGCTGCCGTCAGTCATGAGAATCCTGTTTGCGATACGCGGGACACGCTGCCGCGATCAGCGTGCGCGCGATGCGCGGCGCGGCGAGCAGCGGGCCCGAGCCGGGTCCGTACGTCTGGCTGGTCGCGTAAATACCGTCGACAAGCAACGCGAGCGATTCCGCCAGTTCAGCGGGATTATCCGCTTCGGCTGCCGTGCAAATCTCGACCAGACGCGTCATCAGGTAATTTTTGTTGCGCTCCACCGACTGCCGCGCGGGATGCGCCGGATCGCCGAATTCACACGCGATGTTGACGAACGGGCAGCCGCGATAATCCGGCGAGGACGCCCGTTTTACCAGATCCTCGAGCGCCTGAATCATCTGCTTTGCCGGTTCGTCGGGATGTTTCGCGACGCTCGCCTCGAAGCGCCGCCGAAAGCCCTCGTCCATGCGTTCCAGATACGCGACGACGAGTTCATCCTTCGACGCGAAACGCCGATACAAGCTCATTTTATTGACGCCCGCGCGTTCCACGACGGCATCGACGCCGATTGCGCGGATGCCGTCGCGATAAAACAGCTCCTGCGCGGCGTCGAGCAATTGCTCCTGCGCGGTCGCGCCGTCCGTGCGGACACTTCGGCGGGCGGGGGCTTTCGGCTGGTCGGCGGTCGATCGTGTCACAGTCGGTTCCTCGAAGAATTCTGCTGCATGCTTGACATGTTACCGATCGGTAACTAAGCTCGCAACTCTGATGTGACAGAGCGGTAACGTCGCAGGGCAAGAATCAACGTAACGGAGCAGCGATGAACTGGGTAGCGAGACGGCTGAACGGCCGGATACATTACGGCTGGGTCGCGGTGGGCGTCGTGTTTTTCGTGCTGCTCGCGGCAGCCGGTACGCGCGCGACGCCGAGTGTGATGATGTTGCCGCTCGAAAAGCAGTTCGGCTGGTCGCGCGGCACGATTTCGCTCGCGATTTCGATCAATCTCGCGCTTTACGGCCTCGCGGGCCCGTTCGCCGCGGCCGCGATGCAGCGCTTCGGCGTGCGCCCGACGGTGCTCGCCGCGATCGCGACACTCGCGGCGGGCGTCGGCATCTCGTCGATGATGACCGAACCGTGGCAAATGGTGCTCGTGTGGGGCGTGATGGTCGGCAGCGCGACGGGCGTCGCGGCGCTCACGCTGTCGGCGACGATCGTGAACCGCTGGTTCACCACGCATCGCGGTCTCGCAATGGGTATTCTTACCGCCAGCTCCGCGACCGGCCAGCTCGTATTCCTGCCGTTCCTCGCGTCGATTTCGGAGCGCTTCGGCTGGCGGCCGGTCGTGTTCGTCGTCGCGGCGGCGGCGGCGGTCGTGTTGCCGCTCGTCGCGTGGTTGCTGCCCGAGCGCCCGGCCGATCTCTCGCTGCGGCCCGTCGGCGAAGCGGCGAATGTGCCGCCCGCCGCGATCTCGCCGCCAAAAAATCCGATCAAGGTCGCATTCGGCACGCTCGCATCGGCCAGCAAAACGCGCGATTTCTGGCTGCTTTTCTTCAGCTTTTTCGTCTGCGGCGCGAGCACGAACGGTTATGTCGGCACGCACCTGATCGCGATGTGCTCCGATTACGGCATGACGCAAGTCCAGGGCGCGACGCTGCTCGCCGCGATGGGCATCTTCGATCTGTTCGGCACGACGCTCTCCGGCTGGCTTTCCGACCGCTTCAACGCCCGCTTGCTGCTGTTCTGGTACTACGGCCTGCGCGGACTGTCGCTGATTTATTTGCCCTACGCGTTCGGCATCGATTTCTTCGGCCTGCCGCTCTTCGCCGTCTTTTACGGTCTCGACTGGATCGCCACCGTGCCGCCGACCGTGCGCCTCGCCACCGATGTCTACGGCAAGGATTCGGCGCCGATCGTGTTCGGCTGGATCGTCGCGGGCCATCAGCTGGGGGCGGCGTTCGCGGCGCTCGGCGGCGGCATGCTGCGTTCGAGCCTCGGCAGCTACACCATCGCGACGATGATCTCCGGCGGCCTGTGCCTGGTCGCCGCCGTGACCGTTCTGCGCATCAATCGCGCGGGCCGGTCGGTGGGCGTCGCCGCGACCTGACGATCTGCACGCGCGCGCGAGCTTGTTTATCCTTGTGGCCTGACGGCGCGCATCTTTGCCGATTCGCGCCTTTTGCTTTTCATCACGCCAACGAGGACCGAACATGACCACGAAGCCCGCTCCGACCGATATCGACATCCACGAACTGATCGCCGGCCGTTGGAGCCCGCGCGCGTTTTCCAGCGCGCCCGTGGAGCGCGCGCAGTTGCATCGTCTGCTGGAAGCGGCGCGCTGGGCGCCGTCGTCGAATAATTTGCAGCCGTGGCGCTTTATCGTGTTCGACCGTCATCGCGACGAAGCCGCGTTCAAGCGCGCGTTCGACACCCTCATGCCCGGCAATCAGAAGTGGAACGTGAACGTGCCGCTGCTCGTCTGCGTGACGGCTTCGTCACTCACGCCGAAGGGCGACGCGAACCGCACCGCGACATACGACACCGGCGCAGCCGCGATGGCGCTCGTGCTCCAGGCGCACGCGCTCGGGCTGGCGACGCATCAGATGGGCGGTTTCGATCGCGACGCGTTCCGTCAGGCGCTTTCGATTCCGGCGGACGTGGAGATCATCGCGATGATCGCGATCGGTCATCACGGCGACGCGAGCCAGCTCGACGAAACGCTGCGCGAGCGCGAAGCGGCGCCGCGCGCGCGCAAGACGTTGGCGGAAACGGCCTTCGAAGGCGCGTGGGACAAGGCGTTCAAGTAATCGCGCTCAATGCTCGTCCGCCGCGGAAAGCGGACGAGCGACATCCTCGAGCGATCTGCGCTCCGCCGCGACGCCCCAGATGCCCGC
This sequence comes from Caballeronia jiangsuensis, assembly GCF_046030135.1. NCBI lineage: Bacteria > Pseudomonadati > Pseudomonadota > Betaproteobacteria > Burkholderiales > Burkholderiaceae > Caballeronia > Caballeronia jiangsuensis. The sequence goes on along the minus strand of NZ_JAQQDB010000053.1, from coordinate 40,406 downwards.
GACGACCGCCGCCGCGATCATCAGCAGCGATCCAATCAGATAGCCCACGAATACGGCGCCGCGCTCGTGGGTATCGATCAACTGACCGAAAAGCGTCGGCCCGATGATGCCGCCGAGCGCCGTCCCGAACGCGTAGAACACCGCGATGGCGAGCGCGCGAATCTCCAGCGGAAACGTCTCGCTCACGGTCAGATACGCCGAACTCGCCGCCGCCGACGCAAAGAAGAAAATCACCATCCACGCGATGGTCTGCGTCGTCACGGTCAGCATCCCGCGCATGAACATCCAGCCGCTTATGGTCAGCAGCACGCCTGACATCGCATACGTGAACGCGATCATCTTGCGACGGCCGAGCACGTCGAAGAGCTTGCCGAGCAGAACCGGACCGAGGAAATTCCCCGCCGCGAACGGCAACACGTACCAGCCGATGTGATCGCCCGGCACGTGATAGAAGTCGGTCAGCACGAGCGCGTACGTGAAAAAGATCGCGTTGTAGAAAAACGCCTGCGCCGTCATCAACGTGAGTCCGACCAGCGATCGGCTGCGATGCGCGTTGAAAAGCGTATGCGCGACTTCGCGCAGCCGCGTCCCCTCGCGCGCGTGCAGGCGCAACGGCTTGATGGGCGTATCAGGAATCTCGACGCCGTGCTGCCGGAAATGCGCCTCGATTTCCTCGACGACTTCTTGCGCTTCCTTCTCGCGATTGTGCGTGATGAGCCAGCGTGGGCTTTCCGGCACCCACATCCGCATGAAAAGGATCGTGAGCCCGAGCACCGCGCCGATCAGAAAGCACGCGCGCCATCCCCAATCGGGCGGAAGCAGGCCGGGATCGAGCAGCACGATGGAACCCGCCGCGCCGATGCCCGCGCCAACCCAGAACGTGCCGTTGATCGCGAGGTCGGTCCAGCCGCGCAGGCGGGCAGGGGTGAATTCCTGAATTGTCGAATTGATCGCGGTGTATTCGCCGCCGATGCCCGCGCCGGTCAGAAATCGGAACAGCACGAAGGTCGCGAGATTCCACGAGAACGCGGTCGCGGCGGTGGCGGCGACGTAGAGAAAGAGCGTGATGAAGAACAGCTTGCGCCGGCCGAGCCGGTCCGTGAGCCAGCCGAAGCCGAGCGCGCCGAGCACCGCGCCCGCGATATACGCGCTGCCCGCGATGCCGACATCGGCATTCGAAAATTGCAGCGTGGGGCTCGACTTGAGCGCGCTCGCGACCGCGCCAGCGAGCGTCACTTCGAGTCCGTCGAGCAGCCACGTGATGCCGAGCGCAAGCACGATCAGCGTGTGAAAGCGGCCCCACGGCAGACGGTCGAGGCGCCCGGGCAAATCGGTTTCGATGATGGCCGGACGATCGCTGGCTTTATCGGTCAAACGGTTCTCCTGTGGCGCGGCGGCTTCGTTCATGCGTCGGAGGCGTGCTTTTCGCTGCGAGTCGGCACGCAAAAAAGCGAACAAATTGCCGCGAAGTGCGCAAGTTGCATTCCGCTTTTGTCGAATAAACCTGGTGGTTTAAAAATAGCCGAAATGCGGTTGATGCGTTGCGCGGAACGTGTTAAAAACGCCGTCCATGTTTGAATGCGACGTCCTCAACCGACGCCGCCGATGCCCATGACTTATTGCGCGATCGATTTCGGCACGTCGAATTCCGCCGTCGCTGTGCCTGACGGATTGTCGATCCGGCTGGCGCCCGTGGAAGGCGACGCGACCACGCTGCCCACCGCCGTTTTCTTCAACACCGACGAGAATAACCAGACCTACGGTCGCGCGGCGCTCGAAGCGTACATAGACGGTTTCGATGGCCGCCTGATGCGTTCGATGAAGAGCATTCTCGGCTCGCCGCTCGCGGACAACAGCACCGATCTCGGCGACGGTTCCGCAATTAAATACACCGACGTCATCACGCTCTTTCTGCAACATCTGAAGCAGAAGGCGCAGCTGCTCGCCGCCGAGCCGCTGACACGCGCGGTGCTCGGCCGCCCGGTCTTTTTCGTCGACGACGATCCGCGGGCCGATCACCTCGCACAGAAACAGCTCGAAGCCTGCGCGCATTCGATCGGCTTGCGCGAAATCCACTTCCAGTACGAGCCGATCGCCGCGGCGTTCGATTACGAAGCGGGCCTGACGAAAGAAGGGCTCGTGCTGGTCGCGGATATCGGCGGCGGTACGTCGGATTTCTCGCTCGTGCGCGTCGGCCCGGAGCGCGCGCGTCATCTGGAGCGCAAGGGCGATGTGCTCGCGCATCATGGCGTGCACGTCGCCGGCACGGATTTCGATCGCCGCGTGGAACTGGTCACCGTGCTGCGCGAACTCGGTTACCAGTCGCTCGATACCAAGGGACGCGAATTGCCGAGTCCCGTTTACTTCGATCTCGCGACCTGGCATCTGATCAACACGGTCTATACGCCGAAGCGCGTGAGCGAATTGCAGCTGATGCGCCATCTCTATACCGATGTGCGCCATCACGACCGGTTGATGCGCGTCGTGTATCGCCGGCTCGGTCACGCGCTGACGGCGCACGCCGAGGAAGCGAAGATCGACGTCGCGGCGGGCGGCACGACCGAAATCGACATGGAAGAGGTGGAAGAAGCGCTGCGCGTCGCGTTCGACGAGTCGCAACTGATCGCGGCCGGCGCCGACGAAACGCGGCGGATCGTCGAGGCGGCGCACGAAACGCTCATGCGGGCCGGCGTGGCTCCCGCCGACGTGAACGCCGTCTATTTCACAGGCGGTACGACGGGGCTGCGGTTTCTGTCGGAAGCGCTTTCGGCGGCATTTCCGGCCGCGCAGCCGGTGTTCGGCGATCGCCTCGCCAGCGTGGCGAAGGGGCTGGGCATCTATGCGCAGCGCATCTTCGCCTGAGGCCGCGTACAAACCTGCGCGAAAAAAGAAAAACCCCGCCGAGGCGGGGTTTTTTTACGAATTCCAGCGGTACGTTAGACCGGCTTGATGTTCGCTGCTTGCTTGCCCTTCGGGCCAGTCTTCACTTCGTAGGAAACCTTTTGGTTTTCCTGAAGCGTCTTGAAGCCTTCGATGCGGATTTCCGAGAAGTGTGCGAACAGATCTTCGCCGCCGCCATCCGGAGTGATGAAGCCAAAGCCCTTTGCGTCATTGAACCACTTGACGGTACCGGTTTCCATGTTACGTATTCCAAAAAATTGATGAATAAGGCCGAAGCCCAAGGGTGCGGAAAATCAAGGAAGGGGCAATGGGACCAACCGGAGTACCGTGATGGCGAACTCGAAAGAACCAATTCACTCGCCACTTGAAATCCTGCAAGAAGGTTTATACGGCGAAACGATTTCGCGGTCAATTAATATCCGACAACTCTGAAGGGCTTTTTTCGAGACAAGCTGGCAAAAATTACAGAACGTGTAATTCCGGGCCGGATCGTCCTTCGAAAACCCCACTTTGGGGCAATTACTTTCCAGTATGCACTGCATTCGAAAGGTGCAACCGTTAAACTACGCGCCTTTCTACGGTTGCACCCACATCGTCGAAGTGGGGGCGATGCGCGCGCGGCGCGAGACACTGGAGATAAAGTTGAAGAGTTCGATACAGAGAAATATCGGCCCGATGGCACTGTTGTTGACCGGCCTCGGATCCATCATCGGTTCAGGCTGGCTGTTCGGCGCGTGGAAAGCCGCCAAGATCGCCGGGCCGGCAGCGATCGCCGCATGGGTGATCGGCGCGGTCGTCATTCTGGCGATCGCGCTGACGTATGCCGAACTCGGCGCGATGTTTCCCGAGTCGGGCGGCATGGTGCGCTACGCGCGCTACTCGCACGGCGCGCTCGTCGGTTTCATCAGCGCGTGGGCGAACTGGATCGCGATTTTGTCCGTGATCCCGATCGAAGCCGAAGCGTCGATTCAATATATGAGCACCTGGCCGTACGACTGGGCGCATGCGCTCTTCGTTAGCGAGTCGCTTACGCCGATGGGCCTCGTGCTGTCGGCGCTGCTCGTGGTCGTCTACTTCATGCTGAACTACTGGGGCGTGAAAGTGTTCGCGCGTGCGAACTCCGCGATCACGATCTTCAAGTTCCTGATTCCGGGCGCCACCATCGCGGGACTGATCTTCACCGGATTTCATTCGGAGAATTTCGGCACGACGTCGAGCTTCGCGCCGTACGGGTGGCCCGCCGTGCTGACGGCGGTGGCGACGAGCGGCATCGTTTTCAGCTTCAACGGGTTTCAGAGCCCCGTGAACCTCGCCGGCGAGGCGCGAAATCCGGCGCGCAGCGTGCCATTCGCCGTGATCGGCTCGATTCTGCTCGCGCTCGTGATCTACGTGCTGCTGCAAATCGCGTATATCGGCGCGGTGAATCCCGCCGACGCGATGAAGGGCTGGTCGCACTTCAACTTCGCGTCGCCGTTTGCTGAACTGGCGCTCGCGCTGAACCTGAACTGGCTCGCATTCCTGCTTTATGTCGATGCGTTCATCAGCCCCAGCGGCACCGGCACGACCTACATGGCGACGACCACGCGCATGATCTATGCGATGCAGCGCAATAACACGATGCCGAAGATTTTTGGGATCGTGCATCCGTTCTACGGTGTGCCGCGCCCGGCGATGTGGTTCAACCTGATCGTCGCGTTCATCTTCCTGTTCTTCTTCCGCGGCTGGAATACGCTGGCGGCGGTGATTTCGGTCGCGACCGTGATCTCGTATCTCACCGGCCCGGTCAGCCTGATGGCGCTGCGCCGCTCGGCGACCGATCTCGATCGTCCGCTCAAGTTGCCGATGATGGGCGTGATCGCGCCGTTCGCGTTCGTGTGTGCGTCGCTCGTGCTGTTCTGGGCGAAGTGGCCGCTCACCGGCGAAATCATTCTGCTGATGGTGGTCGCGCTTCCCGTCTACTTCTACTTTCAGAGCAGGACGGGCTTTTCGGGCTGGGGACGCGATCTGAAGGCGGCGTGGTGGCTCGTGACCTATTTGCCGTCGATGGCGGTGATGTCGCTGATCGGCAGCAAGGATTTCGGCGGCAGCGGACTTCTGCCGTACGGCTGGGACATGGCTGCGGTCACCGTGCTCGCGCTGATCTTCTACTACTGGGGCGTGCACACGGGATATCGCACGAAGTATCTCGACGAGCGCGAAAGCCGCGACGACATTCTTCACGAAGTCGGCGCCTAAGGCTTCTCCGCTTCACGACGAAACCCGCCCGAGCAATCAGGCGGGTTTTTTCATTTCAGCGCAGATTCGAGATCAATCGTCGGTGAAGACGTAGTTGGTCATCGCGAGCGCGCGCTGGAACGTGCCGAGCGACTGGATGCCGAGCCGGTAATCATCCGCCGCCGCGCCGAGCGCGCTGAACACAGGCAGCAGATGTTCATCGGTCGGATGCATCAGTGCGGCGTGCGGCGCGCGAGCACGATAGTCGAGCAGGGCGTCGATATCGCGTGCAGCCATGCGGCTCTCGAACCAGTCGGTGAACTCTACGACGCGCGGATCGGCGTCTTCCGGTCGCGCGCTGAAATCGGCCATGCGCAGATTGTGCGTGATCTGACCGGAACCGATGATCATCACGCCGTCATCGCGCAAATCGCGCAACGCCCGGCCGATGCGAAAATGATGCGCGGCGTCGAGATGCGGCTGAATCGATAGCTGCGCAACCGGGACGTCGGCATCCGGAAACATCAGGAGCATGGGCACCCACGCGCCGTGATCGAGCCCGCGATCCGCGGTCGTCGCGGGCATGTCTTGCTTGCCGAGCAGCGCGGCGGCGTGTTTCGCCAGTTCGGGCGCGCCGGGCGCCGAATAGCGCAGTTCGTAGAGCGCGCGCGGAAAGCCATAGAAATCGTGGATCGTTTCCGGGCGTTCGGCCGTGCTGGCCACCGGCTGCGCGGTGCCCCAATGGGCGGACAACATCAGAATGGCGCGCGGGCGCGGCAGCGTTTGTCCGAGCGAAGCGAATTCGGCGGACGGCATTGACGGATCGATGGGCAACGTCGGTGCGCCGTGGGAAATGAAAACGGTGGGCAGTCGGCTCATGGCGGCAAATTCCTGTGGGGTCTTGACGTCAATGTAGGGCCGCGAGCCCTGTTGATAAACGGCTCGAATGGCAACGAATTGTGTCGCCGCCGTTGTTAATCCGATGCTTCGTCTCGCAGACCTCGCCAGGCGGGCGCGACCGGCTGACCGAAGCCGAACAGATCGATGACCCGCGCGACCGTGTGATCCACCATTTCGTCGATGGTCGCGGGTTTTTGATAGAACGCGGGCAAGGGCGGAAAGATCACGCCGCCCATCTCGGTGACGGCCGTCATGTTGCGCAGATGCGCGAGATTGAGCGGCGTCTCGCGCACGAGCAGCACGAGGCGGCGGCGCTCTTTCAGCACGACGTCGGCGGCGCGGGTGATGAGGTTGTCGGAAAGACCGTGCGCGATGCTTGCCAGCGTGCGCATCGAACACGGCGCGACGACCATGCCGCCGGTCGCGAAGGAACCCGATGCGATGGTTGCGCCGACATCGCGCACGCTATGGACGACATCGGCGAGCGCGTGAACGTCGGCCTTGTCGAGATCGAGTTCGTGCTGAATATTCAGCCAGCCGGCGCTGGAAACGAGCAAATGCGTTTCGACACCGCCTAGCTTGCGCAGCGTCTCTAACAGACGTACGCCGTAGATGGCGCCCGTTGCGCCGGTAATCGCGACGATAAGACGTCGTTTTTCGGCAGCGGGCGCGCTCACTTGCGCAAAGTCAGGCTGCGGCGAAAAGTTGCTGCAGTTCGCCCGATTGATACATCTCCATCATGATGTCCGAGCCGCCGATGAACTCGCCCTTCACGTAGAGCTGCGGAATGGTCGGCCAGTTAGAGAATTCCTTGATGCCCTGGCGGATCGCGTCGTCTTCGAGCACGTTCACGGTCATGATCTGATCGGCGCCGCATGCCTTCAGCACCTGGATCGCGCGGCCGGAGAAACCGCACATCGGGAATTGCGCCGTGCCCTTCATGAAAAGGACGACCGGGTTTTGATCGACGATCTGCTTGATGCGTTCTTGCGTGTCCATGGCGTTCCTGCGCTTTGAAGTCGGTGGAATGATGGTTGAAATGATAGCGGATTTCGGTTTCGAGGGCTGACGACGGCCAGACGCTCAGGCCGTGAAGAGACCGCCGGAGCAACGCTCGATGCCGGCGAGATCGCGCATCGAGCGGACGTTGGTGAAGCCGCGTGCCTTTAGCAGCTCGCGCACGGATTCCGCCTGATCGTAGCCGTGCTCCAGCCACAAGGCGCCGTTGGTCGTGAGCAGAAACGGCGCGGTCCCGATGATCGTGCGGATCGCGGACAAACCGTCGGCGTCGTCGGTTAGTGCACCGCGCGGTTCGAAGCGCAAGTCGCCTTGCGCGAGATGCGGATCGTCGCTCGCGATGTACGGCGGGTTGCTGACGATCGTCTCGAAGAGCAGCGACGGATCGATATTCGCGGCCCAGTCGCTTTCGACGAACGCGACCGGGCCGCCCGTGCGCGTCGCATCGAGCAGCGCGTGCGCGTTGCCGCGTGCGACGTCGAGCGCGGCGGTCGATCGGTCGACGGCCCATACGCGCGCGTCGGGCCGGGCATGAGCGATCGAAATCGCGATCGCACCGGTCCCGGTGCCGAGATCGAGCACGCGCGGGTTCGCCACATCGGCGATGGATTCGAGCGCGAGTTCCACGAGCAATTCGGTTTCCGGACGCGGGATCAGCACGTCCGGCGTCACGTCGAATTCGAGACCGAAGAATTCGCGCCTGCCGGTCAATTGCGCGATGGGCTCGCCGTTCAGACGCCGCTTTGCGAGCGCTTCGAAACGCGCAACCGCGTCCGGATCGAGCGATTCACGATCACGCGTGATGAGCTCGGTGCGCCGCCAGCCGAGCACGTGCATCAGCAGAATGCGCGCTTCGAGCAGCGGCAGTCCGGCAGTGCGCAGCAAATCGGCCGCTGTGCTCACTCGGTTTCCCCGAGCGCGGCGAGCAGCTCGGCCTGATGCTCGGAAACGAGCGAGGCGATCATTTCATCGAGATCGCCGTCCATGATGTATTCGAGCTTGTAGAGCGTCAGATTGATGCGGTGATCCGTCATGCGCCCTTGCGGGAAGTTGTACGTGCGGATGCGCTCCGAGCGGTCGCCCGAGCCGATCAGGCTCTTGCGCGTCGCCGCTTCCTTCGCGTGCTGCTCGTGATACTGCTTGTCCTTGATGCGCGCGGCGAGCACCTTCAACGCGCGATCCTTGTTCTTGTGCTGCGAGCGGTCGTCCTGACATTCGACGACGATGCCCGTCGGCAAGTGCGTGACGCGCACGGCGGAATCCGTCTTGTTGATATGCTGCCCGCCCGCCCCCGACGCGCGGAACGTGTCGATACGCAAATCGGCCAGATTGATGACGACTTCGCTGATTTCATCGGCTTCCGGCATCACCGCGACCGTGCACGCGGACGTGTGGATGCGCCCTTGCGTTTCCGTCGCCGGGACGCGCTGCACGCGATGCCCGCCCGATTCGAACTTGAGCCGCGAGTACGCGCCTTGTCCCGCGATGCGCACGATCACTTCCTTGTAGCCGCCGAGATCCGACACGCTCTCCGACATTGTTTCGGCGGTCCAGCGGTTGCGTTCCGCGTAACGAAGATACATGCGCAGCAAATCGCCCGCGAACAGCGCGGATTCGTCGCCGCCCGTGCCCGCGCGGATTTCGATGAAGATGTTGCGGTCGTCGTTCGGATCCTTCGGCAAGAGCATCGTCTGCAAGTCGCCTTCGATCTTCACCATGCGCTCGCGTGCCTCGCCGATTTCCTCTTCGGCGAAATCGCGCATCGACGGATCGGAGAGCAGTTCCTGCGCGGTGGCTTCGTCGGTCAGCGCCTGACGCCAGAGCGCGTATTGATCGACGATCGGGCTGATTTCCGCGTGCTCGCGCGTGAGCTTGCGATACTGGTCCATGTCGGCCGTCACGTCTTCGCGGCTCAACAATTCGTTGAGATCGACCTGCCGTTTTGCAAGCTGGTCGAGCTTGCTTTGCATGCTCGTTTTCATCGGGCGGAATCGGCGCGGTCAGCGCCAGGAATTACTGCGATCGGGGAGCGCCGCGCTAGCTAGCCGCGCGGAGCATTTGAGAATAGCAAAGAGAAGGCCGCTAACGTTCCGACGAATCGGACGACGGACCGTGGCGGTAGAAACCGCTCATCAGGTCGATGAGCTGGTCGCGCTCCTCACGGCTCGCGCGGTTGAGCGCGTGCGTCGGGCCGTGAATCAGCTTGTTCGTGAGCGATTGCGACAGCGCTTCGAGCACGGCGGCGGGATCGTCGCCGCGCGCGAGCATCTTGCGCGCGCGCTCGAGTTCGGCGCGGCGCAGCGTGTCCGCCTGCGTGTGCATGTGGCGGATGACCGGCACGATGCTGCGCGCATCGAGCCACTGCATGAAATTCGCGACACGCGTCTCGATGATCGCCTCGGCCTGCGCGACCGCCGCCTGACGCGACGCGTTGCCTTCGCGCACGATCGCGCCGAGATCGTCGACGGTGTAGAGGAAGACGTCGTGGAGATTGCCGACTTCCGGCTCGATATCGCGCGGCACGGCGAGATCGACCATGAATATCGGCCGATGGCGGCGCGCGCGCACGGCACGCTCGACCGCGCCGAGACCGATGATCGGCAGCGTCGACGCCGTGCACGACACGATGATGTCGAATTCGTGCATGCGCGCAGGCAGTTCGGAGAGCGGAATCGCGCGGCCATTGAAGCGTCCGGCGAGCTTTTCGCCGCGCTCCGCCGTGCGATTCGCGACAACCAGTTCGCGCGGATTCTGCGCGGCGAAGTGCGTCGCGCACAACTCGATCATTTCGCCCGCGCCGATGAACAGCACGCGCTGGCTCGAAATGTTCTCGAAGATGCGCTGCGCGAGACGCACGGCGGCGGCGGCCATCGATACCGACTGCGCGCCGATTTCCGTCGTCGTGCGCACTTCCTTCGCGACCGCGAACGTGCGCTGGAACAACTGGTTGAGATACGTGCCGAGCGCGCCGGCTTCGGACGCCGTACGCACGGCATCCTTCATTTGTCCGACGATCTGCGTCTCGCCGAGCACCATCGAATCGAGCCCCGATGCGACGCGAAACGCGTGGCGCACGGCTTCCGACTGCGGCAGCGCATAGACGTGCGGCGCGAGTTCGGGAACGGGGATGCTGTGATACTTCGAGAGCCACTGGATCGCGGCTTCGCGGGCGGCGGCGTCGTCAGTGGCGCAATAGAGTTCGGTGCGGTTGCAGGTCGAGAGGATGGCCGCTTCGGGCGATGCCTTCGCGAGCGGTCCCAGCCAGATGTCCTTCAGCGCGCCCAGCGCGGGCTTGAGCTGTTCGAGCGGAAACGCCACGCGTTCGCGCAGGGCGACAGGCGCAGTGTGGTGGTTGATTCCGATCGTGAGGAGCTGCATTGTATTGAGCTGATGCTTTGGGCCTAAGCCGATGGCCTTTCAGATAGCCCAATATTATAGCCTTTTGCGTATTTCTTCATTTATAGGTGGCATTTGGGGCGCGACCACGGTTAAATGCCGCCCACGCCCATACGGCGGGCGATGAACGTCCGCCGCAGGACGAGTGTGACAGAACGCCGCGGCGTGCGGCTCAGCGAAAATACTTTGCCAGTTCGGCCGCGCGCGCTTCGAGTTCTTCCATGGGGATATCGTCGGTGTGGAACGCCATCTGCCGGTTTCTGGCGGTGAGCTCCTCGTCAAACAACTGAGTGCGCGAGGCAGAGTCGTGATTGAGGTGAAACAGCGTCGCCTGGAGATTCGAGAACGAATGCCACCGCACGCCGAGTCGCGCGGCGCGGACGAATAATTCGTCGTCTTCTCCTCCCCAGCCGATGAAGCCGGGATTCAGCCCCCCGACGCGGATGAATTCCGCGCGCCTGAAGAAATTGATCGCACCAGGCGTACTGACGTACAGCAGACTCATTTCGTCCGGCAAATCACTTGCTAAAAACGGCGCGAATTCGTCGAAATTACCCGATTCGATAAACGATTGCCGGCGATTGCCAGAAACATTCAGTACGCGTGTGAAAGGACAAAGCACATCGCTGCCGTTATGGTCCATCAGCGCGTCCAACGCGCCTTTCATATAGTACGGGTTCGCGATCATATCGGCGTCATGCAGGTAGATAATCTCACTCTTTGCCATGAGCGCGCCGAGATTGACCAGTCGCGCCTTCGGGAAAGGGCCGGTATCGTGTATGAAAACATGTTTGATCTTCGAGTCGCCGAATTCGGACCAACTGAACGTGGGCGCGGCATCCGCCTCGATCAGCCAGATCTGATAGTCCGAGTAGGTACGGTTCAAGTGACGCAGGACGCCCCGCAGATTGTCTCGCCTCTCCTGGCTCGCGCCGCGGTACGTAATAATCAGTTCCAGGCCGCGCAGGGAAATCAGACTGGTTTCCGTCATGAGATAAATACCTTTTAGAATCGCAATTCCGTAGTGTCGATAATCGAAATGATTTAATTCGTAACTCGCGAGCACCACTCGAAGCCGAAGTCCGCTTTCAGTGCGGTTAATCGGAATATTCTGAAATTGATGCGAGCGCGATTTAATACAAATCATAGCATTCGGGCAAACCCAAAAAACTCGGAAAATTCACAGAGGCTTCTCAAGCGGAAGAGCGATCGTTTCATATTTCATGGGTCACACGAGACGCATCTGCAGCGCGCGTCCGGATGGATCCGGAGCCTTGCACAGGCATCGTCCGGCCCCTAAACTCAACCGCTGCGTCCGCCGTGAATTGTCCAAACCATGCCTGTTATTCGAAACGCTTCACTTGCCGCCAGATCGCTACCTGCGGAGCATTGCCGCTAATGGGCTGGATCGGACTGATTTTTCTCGGCGCGGTGATCGGCGCGGCGGGCTGGTGGCTGCATCCGCTGCGGCGCGCGGGACGCGGCGCGCGCGGTCCGGCGGGACGCATCTGGACGGCCATCGGCGCTGGCATACTGGCGACGGTCGTCGCGCGCATGCTGGGCAATATCGTCGACTTGTATCACGACGGCGATACGCTCGAATGGCTGGCGTGCGCCGTGTTTGCGCTCTTCGTCGTGACGATGACCGTCGGGCTGGCGGCGCGCCGCTGATCCAATTTTTCTGACGTGCGACGGGTGATCCTCGCCGCGCGCCGTGCTCTTCGCGCCCTACGCGGGCTTTCAAGCAGGTGACTTCATGAACGATCGCATTGCAGATTCAGCCATTCCAGAGCCCGCCATGTTCGCGAAACGCATCGAGGCGTTGCGCGGCCAGATGGCGTTCGAAAAGCTCGCCGCCGTGCTTATTCCGTCGGCCGATCCGCATCTTTCCGAATATCTGCCGGAGCGCTGGCAGGGACGTCAATGGCTCTCGGGCTTCACCGGATCGGTCGGCACGCTCGTAGTGACGGCGGATTTCGCGGGCGTCTGGGTCGACAGCCGCTACTGGACGCAGGCCGAAGCCCAACTCGCCGGCACCGGCATCGCGCTCATGAAGATGATGGGCGGCCAGCAGACCGCGCCGCACGTCGAATGGCTCGCGGAACACGTGCCTTCGGGCGCGACCGTCGCGGTCGATGGCACGGTGCTCGGCGTCGCGGCGGCGCGCGCGTTGTCCGAAGCGCTGACCGCGCGCGGCATCGTGTTGCGGACCGATCTCGATCTGCTCGACTCGGTGTGGCCCGCGCGTCCTGGTTTGCCGGAGGCGGCAGTCTACGAGCACGCCGCGCCGCATGCGAGCGTCTCCCGCGCGGAAAAACTCGCGCAAGTGCGCGCCACGATGCAGGCGAAAGGCGCGCAATGGCACTTCGTTTCCACGCTCGACGATCTCGCGTGGATCTTCAATCTGCGCGGCGGCGATGTGAGCTACAACCCGGTCTTCGTCGCGCACGCGCTGATCGGTCTCGATGACGCGACGATCTTCGTCGCCGATGGCAAGGTTCCTGCCGCGCTCGTCGCATCTCTCGCGCGCGACAACGTGCGCGTCGCGCCGTATCCCGCCGCGCCCGAATCGCTCGCTTCGTTGCCGGCGGGCGCGACACTCCTGATCGACCCGCGCCGCATCACGCACGGCTTGCTGGAGAAAGTGCCCGCGACGGTGACGATCGTCGAGGCTGTGAATCCGTCGACGTTCGCCAAATCGCGCAAGACCGCGGCGGAAGCGGAGCACATCCGAGCGACGATGGAACAGGACGGGGCCGCGCTCGCCGAATTCTTCGCGTGGTTCGAGGATGCGCTCGGCCGCGAACGCATCACGGAATTGACCATCGACGAGAAGCTGACCGCCGCCCGCGCGCGCCGTCCGGGTTTCGTCACGCTGAGTTTCGGCACGATCGCGGGCTTCAACGCCAACGGCGCGATGCCGCATTACCGCGCGACCGAAGCCTCGCACGCAGTGATCGAAGGCAACGGCCTGCTGCTGATCGATTCGGGCGGCCAGTATCTGAGCGGAACGACGGACATCACGCGCGTCGTGCCGATCGGCGAAATCAGCGCCGAGCACAAGCGCGATTTCACCGTCGTGCTGAAGGGCACGATGGCGCTTTCCCGCGCGCGCTTTCCACGCGGCATCCGTTCGCCGATGCTCGATTCGATCGCCCGCGCGCCGATCTGGGAAGCGGGCGCGGACTACGGTCACGGCACGGGACACGGCGTCGGCTACTTCCTGAACGTGCACGAAGGCCCGCAGGTGATCTCGCACTACGCGCCGGCCGAGTCGTGGACGGCGATGGAAGAGGGCATGATCACGTCGATCGAGCCAGGGATTTATCGGCCGGGCAAGTGGGGCATCCGCATCGAAAATCTCGTGATGAACCGCGCGGCCGCCAAGACCGAGTTCGGCGATTTCCTCGAATTCGAAACGCTGACGCTGTGCCCGATCGATACACGCTGCATCGACTTGTCGCTGTTGCGCGAAGACGAACGCGCGTGGCTCAACGCGTATCACGAGACGGTGCGCACGCGCGTGTCGCCGCATGTGTCGGGCAAAGCGCTGGCGTGGCTCGAAGCGCGGACGAAGGCGATCTGACGAACAGGACAGGAGCGCAGCGAGATGATCATCAAGGCAGTCGTGTTCGATTTCGGCGGCGTGCTGATCGACTGGAATCGCGAATATCTCTACAGGCATCTGATTCCGGACGATACCGAGCGCCGCTGGTTTCTCGATAACGTCTGCAAGATGGAATGGGTCGTGCAACAGGACGGCGGGCAGACGATCGAGGAAGGCACTGCCGAATTGATCGCGCTCTATCCCGAGCACGAAGCGCTGATCCGCGCGTTTTATGCGCGCTGGCCGGAAATGGTGTCGGGCGTGATGGAAGAGGGCGTCGCGCTCGTCGAACGGCTGGAGGCGGCGGGCGTGCCGCTCTTCGGCCTGACGAACTGGTCGGCGGAAACTTTTCCGTACGCGTGGGAGCGTTTCGACGTGCTGCGGAAGTTTCGTGAGATCGTGGTGTCGGGGCGTGTCGGTCTCGTAAAGCCCGATCCGCAGATTTTCGATTTGATGCGCATGGAAATCGAAAAGCAGTTGCCGGGCATTCGACCGGACGAGCTCGTGTTCATCGACGACAATCTGAAGAACGCGCAAGCCGCGACCGCGCTCGGCTGGCACGGCGTTCACTACACCGGCGCGCTGGATACGGAAACCAAGCTGCGCGCGCTGAATCTGCCGATCTGAAAACGCGAACGCAACGCGCTACTGCCCCAGCAGATTCTTCAGCGCGTTGCCGATTCCCCGCACCGTATCGCCCGCGCCCCGCGCGACGCCTTCCGCGCTCACGCCGAGGACTTTCGCGAAGCCCGCCGCAAGTTTCTTCGACAGACTCTCACTCAGCGAAAACTTCGGATCGCGCAAATCGCCGTCGAGCACGAAATCGAGCTTGATCTGCTCCTTGCGGTCCTTCAGCGCGGCGATCGCGGCTTTGGTCGGAATCGAGAGGAAGGTGTCGAGCGGATTGCCGGCGTCGCTGATCTGCAAGTGATTCAGCGTGAGCGTGCCGGGCGCGTGAATGCGGTAATCCTTCACGGTCGCATCGATCGACAAATCGATGGTGCCGCCCGTTACCGCCGCCTTTGCGCCGGCTTTCTTGAGCAGATACGGATCGAGCGTCGCGACATCGACGTTGCGCAATGTCACGCGCGTCTGAGAATCCTTGTTCGCGATGACCATCCAGCCCGCCCACGTCACATTGCCCGTATGCGACGGGCCTTTGATCGAACCGGTCATCGAAAGCTCGGTGCGGTCGGTGAGGGCGGGCAGATGAATGTGATCGACGGTGGCGCGCGCGTCGCCGATCAGCACGCGGTACGGCGGGTTCTGCACCGAGCCATCGAAGAACTCCATCGAACCACGCTCGAACGATACGCGATCGATGAGCTTTTCCTCGCGCGCATGTTCTTCACGCTCCTTGCTGTCGGGCGTGGCGTTGGCTTCCTGCGCGGTTTCCCTGAGCCCTGGCAGGATGCGCACGCGGCCATCGGCGGAACGGACGATCGACAGATAGTAGTTGTCGACGCTCACGCTGCGCAGATGAATCGGCTTCGTTATGAGCGAATGCATATCGACATCGAGCACGATGCGCTCGGCACGCATGGCGTCGCTCGCCGGCCAGTCTTTCGGGCCGCGCAGGCGCACGCGCGAGAGCGTCACGTGACCGAAGCCGACGTCGATTTCTTCCACCGAACCGTTCGGGCCGAGCGTCTCGATGATGCGCTCTTTGATCTGATGCACGGCGATCAGCCAGCCGCCGACCGCCACGACGGCGAGCGCCACGACGATTCCGATTGCCCAAAGCGCCCCCCGCCTCGCGCTCGATCCCGCCATCTTCGTGTGTCTCCCGTGTCGGCTTTTCGGAAAGTGCCGCTCGAAAATGAAAGTGGCGACTGCGTCCTACACAGTCGCCACTTTTATGCCTGACGTCGGTGCGCGCGCCCGCATTGGCGCGCGGTAAATCGTCAGATGTTTGACGCGCTCAACGCGTGATCGGCTTGTAGCGCAGACGCTTCGGCTTCGCGGCTTCTTCGCCGAGACGCGTGCGCTTGTCGGCTTCGTATTCCTGGTAGTTGCCGTCGAAGAACTCGACATGCGAATCGCCTTCGAACGCGAGAATGTGCGTCGCGATGCGGTCGAGGAACCAGCGATCGTGCGAGATCACCATCACCGAGCCGGCGAATTCAAGCAACGCGTCTTCGAGCGCGCGCAGCGTTTCGACGTCGAGGTCGTTCGACGGTTCGTCGAGCAGCAGCATGTTGCCGCCGGCGATGAGCGTCTTCGCCAGATGCAGGCGACCGCGTTCACCGCCCGACAGATTGCCGACGAGCTTCTGCTGATCGCCGCCCTTGAAGTTGAATCGGCCGATGTACGCGCGCGACGGCGTTTCGTACTTGCCGACCGTGAGCACGTCGGCGCCGCCGGAGATTTCCTCGAACACGGTTTTATCGGCGGCGAGCGCGTCGCGGCTTTGATCCACATAGGCGAGCTTGACGGTCGGTCCCTTGACGATCTCGCCCGAATCCGGCTGCTCCTTGCCGGTCAGCATGCGAAAGAGCGTTGACTTGCCGGCGCCGTTCGGCCCGATGATGCCGACGATCGCGCCCGCCGGAATCTTCATGCTGAGATTGTCGATGAGCAGACGATCGCCGTATGCCTTGCTGACGTTCTTGAACTCGATGACTTCATTGCCCAGTCGATCGCCGACCGGAATGAAGATTTCCTGCGTTTCGTTGCGCTTCTGATATTCCTGGCTGTTGAGTTCCTCGAAACGCGCGATACGCGCCTTCGATTTTGCCTGACGGCCCTTCGGGTTCTGGCGCACCCATTCGAGTTCCTTCTTGATCGCCTTCTGACGCGCGGATTCGCTCGCTTCTTCCTGCTTCAGGCGGTCTTCCTTCTGGTCGAGCCAGCTCGAATAGTTGCCCTTCCACGGAATGCCGTGGCCGCGGTCGAGTTCGAGAATCCATTCGGCGGCGTTATCGAGGAAGTAGCGATCGTGCGTCACCGCGACGACGGTGCCCGGATAGCGCGTGAGAAATTGCTCCAGCCATTCGACGGATTCGGCGTCGAGGTGGTTGGTGGGCTCGTCGAGCAGCAGCATGTCCGGCTTTTGCAGCAGCAGCTTGCACAGCGCGACGCGGCGCTTTTCGCCGCCCGACAGATGTTCGATCTTGGCGTCCCATGCCGGCAGGCGCAGCGCGTCGGCGGCGACTTCGAGCTGTTGTTCGGGGCTACCGCCATCGCTCGTCGAGAGAATCGCTTCGTACTTCGCCTGTTCGGCGGCGAGCGCGTCGAAGTCGGCGTCGGGCTCGGCGTAGGCGGCGTAGATTTCGTCGAGTTTCTTTTGCGCCTGGAAGACATCGCCGAGACCTTCCTCGACGGCCTGACGCACGGTCTGTTGCGGATCCAGTTGCGGTTCCTGCGGCAGATAACCGATGTTCAGGTTCGGCATCGGCGTGGCTTCGCCTTCGATGTCCTTATCGACGCCCGCCATGATCCTGATGAGCGTCGACTTGCCGGAACCGTTCAGGCCGAGCAGACCGATTTTCGCGCCGGGGAAGAACGAGAGGGAGATGTCTTTCAGGATCTGACGCTTCGGCGGGACGATCTTGCCGACGCGGTTCATGGTGAAGACGTATTGGGCCATGTTGTCCGTGATTGATTGAGGGTATGAAAGCGGCGCGTCCGAGTCGGCGCGCGAGGATGTCCGGTCGCGCGGTTTCGCGCGTTCCCGCCGCTGCGCCTGGCGCGGGCGGGATCAGATGGCATTGTACTTCGCGATGCGTTTCCGTCACTGCCAGCTCGCCACGCCGCCGTGGCGCGAGCATGTGCCGCTGTGATGTTGGCTGAAACTATACGAGCCGTCGCGGCATTGGGCCGTTGCGCCCGCGGGGACGGTGCCGGAGCGCGTGTGCGCGGGTGAATGGATGACGTTGCCGTCGTGGTTGACGTAGTGGCCGTGGTTGTCGAGGTCGGATTCGTCGGGTTGCGGCTGGTACTGATATTGATCGCCGCGATAGCCGAACGCGCCGGGTGTCCACACGACGCTCGCCGCGATCAGCGCGGTAACCGCGAACGCACGCAGCACGCGCATCGATGCGTGTCGCTTCATCTTCTTGTTCTCTCTCGTTGTTGTTGTTTATCGCGCATCGCTGCGCTGCCTCTCATCCGCGCAAGAAAAAAGCGGAGTCCCTTTATCGGGTACTCCGCTTCGCGAGGCAAGCAGCTGTGACTGTTCTTGACGCTTACACGTTGAACAGGAAGTTCATGACATCCCCGTCATGCACGACGTACTCCTTCCCTTCCGCCCGCATCTTCCCAGCTTCTTTAGCACCTTGCTCGCCCTTATAAGCGATGTAGTCATCGAACGAAATCGTCTGCGCGCGGATAAAGCCGCGTTCGAAATCCGTATGAATCGCCCCGGCGGCTTGCGGCGCCGTATCGCCGATATGAATCGTCCACGCGCGCACTTCCTTCACGCCCGCCGTGAAGTACGTGTGCAAACCAAGCAGCTTGAACCCCGCGCGAATCACGCGATTCAAGCCCGGCTCGTCCATGCCCATGTCAGCCAGGAATTCGATCTTGTCGGCATCTTCGAGATCGGCGATTTCCGCTTCGATCGCCGCGCACACCGCGACCACCGGCGCGTTCTCCGCTTCTGCGTGCTTGCGCACCGCGTCGAGATACGGGTTGTTCTCGAAACCGTCGTCCTTCACGTTCGCGACGTACATCGTCGGCTTCGACGTGATCAGGCACAGCGGCTTGATGGTCAACTGCTCTTCGTCGGTCAGCGAGAGACCACGCACCGGCTTCGCCTGATCCAGTTGCGCGCGCACCTTCTCGAGCACGGCGACGAGCTTCGCCGCTTCCTTGTCGTTGCCCGACTTCGCCGCCTTCGAATAACGCGTGAATGCCTTTTCGACCGTCGCCAGATCCGCGAGCGCGAGTTCGGTGTTGATGACTTCGATATCCGCGATCGGGTCGATCTTGCCCGCGACGTGGATCACGTTCTCGTCCTCGAAGCAGCGCACGACATGCGTGATCGCATCCGTCTCGCGGATGTTCGCGAGAAACTGGTTGCCGAGGCCTTCACCCTTCGACGCACCCGCGACGAGCCCCGCGATATCGACGAACTCGACCACCGCCGGCAGGATGCGCTCGGGCTTCACGATTTCGGCGAGCGCGTTCAGACGCGCGTCCGGCACTTCGACCACGCCGACATTCGGCTCGATCGTGCAGAACGGATAGTTCTCGGCGGCGATGCCCGCCTTGGTCAAAGCATTGAAAAGTGTGGACTTACCGACATTGGGCAAGCCGACGATGCCGCATTGGAGGCTCATGGGATCCTTCGAACTGGTGAGACGGCGCGGGCCGCGCGGGTTTCGTCAAAAATGGTGCGCAAAGAGCGGGCGAGAACCGCCCGCCACGCTGCGGCCGCGTCAGACGGCCGGGCAAACCGCTATTGTAACGCCGCGCTGGCACGCGCAAGCGCGGCCCTCGGCCCGCAAACCCGTTCGAACCCCACGGCTATAATGCCCGCATGACTCCGCATCCCCTCAGATTTCACGCTGTCGTCGTCGGCGGCGGGCTCGTCGGCAAGACGGCAGCGCTCGCGCTCGCGCAATCCGGCCTGCGCACCGCGCTTGTCGCGTCGCGTGCCCTCGGCCTGCCGCCGGGCGCGGCGTTCGATTCGCGCATCTACGCGCTGTCCTCGAGCTCGCAGGCGCTGCTGGAGCGGCTGCGCGTCTGGCAGGCGCTCGATCGCTCGCGTCTCGGTCCGGTGCTCGACATGCGTGTTTTCGGCGATGCTCACGCGGAACTGCACTTTTCGGCGTTCCAGGCGTCGGTGCCGCAGCTCGCGTGGATCGTGGAATCGTCGCTGATCGAACAGTCGCTCGATGCCGCGTTGCGCTTCCAGCCGAGCCTCTCGTGGTTCGAGTCGCGCGCACAGGGCATGACGATCGAAACCGACGCGGCGCATGTCGCGCTCGCGAGCGGCGAAATGCTCGAAACGGATCTGATCGTCGGCGCGGATGGCGCGCATTCCTGGGTGCGCGCGCAGATGGGCGCGAAGATGAATCGACGCGATTACCGGCAAACGGGTGTCGTCGCCAATTTCCGGGCAGAGCGGCCGCACGGCGAAACCGCGTATCAATGGTTCCGCGATACGGAAATCATTGCGCTGCTGCCGTTGCCCGGCGATCACGTTTCGCTCGTCTGGTCGGCGCGCACGGAGCACGCCGACGAACTGCTCGCGCTCGATCCCGCCCAACTCGCGGCCCAGGTCGAACAGGCGACGCAAAACATGCTCGGCACGCTCGATTGCGTGACGCCCGCACAGGGTTTTCCGCTCGGGCTGCAGACCGTCGACAAGCTGATCGCGCCGCGCGTCGCGCTCGTCGGCGATGCCGCGCATCTTATTCACCCGCTCGCGGGGCAGGGCATGAACCTCGGCCTGCGCGACGTGGCCGCGCTCGCGGATGTCATCGCGAATAAGGAGTCGTTCCGTGATCTCGGCGATCCGATTCTGCTGCGCCGCTACGAACGCGCGCGCCGCGAAGACATCCAGAAGCTCATGTTCGCGACCGACGGCCTGCAACGGCTCTTTTCCGTGCCGGGCACGCTCGCGCGCGCGGTCCGTAATACCGGCATGGCGTTCGTCGGCGCGCAGCCGCTCATCAAGCGCTGGCTGGTATCGGCGGCACTTGGTTGAAACAGTCCATTGATATTCCATTTGGCGCCACGCTCAAGCGACTCACAGGAAACCGCATGAAAACCACTTTTCGTATCGCCCTCGCGACGGCTGCCGCGCTCGCCGTGACGCTCAGCATCGGCTGTTCGGCACAGGCCGATGAAACCACCGACAAGATCAAGTCGACGCTCGAAGCGCGCATGGGCGACGCCACCATCAAGAGCATCCAGAAGACCCCCGTGCCGGGACTCTACGAAGTGAATCTCGGCTCGCAGATCGTCTATAGCGATGCGACCGGCAACTACGTGCTGATCGGCGATCTCGTCGATACGCGCAGCAGCCAGAACCTCACCGAGGCGCGCCTCGCGGAAACGAACAAGATCGACTTCGCGAAGCTGCCGTTCGAGAACGCGGTGAAGGTCGTGAAGGGCAACGGCAAGCGCAAGATCGCGGTGTTCTCCGATCCGAACTGTCCGTATTGCAAGCAGCTCGAATCGACGCTGAAATCGATCGACAACGTGACGGTCTACACCTTCCTGTACCCGGTGCTGTCGCCCGATTCGACGGCCAAATCGAAGTCGATCTGGTGCTCGCAGGATCGCGCGAACGCGTGGGAAGGCTGGATGCTCGACCGCAAGACGCCGACCATGGCGGCGTCGTGCGACACGACCGCCATCGACAAAAACCTGAAGCTCGGCCGCTCGATGAACGTCACCGGCACGCCGACCGTGTTTCTCGCCGATGGCCGGCGTCTGCCGGGCGCAGTGCCCGCCGACCGGCTCGAAAAGGAACTGTCAGCCACGCACTGATCGCGGCTCGAACGAAGAAGGGAGGCGCGTGATGCGCCTCCTGTGTTTTTACGGCCTTGCTTTTGCGAAAGCGCAGCGTAAAGAAGCAAGGCGCCGGGCGTGGCCAGGCGCGCCCAGAACAAGAACAAGGACATCGAGATGACTACGCTCACGCAAACGATGCAGCCCGTCCGCTACCGCATCGTTCCAAAAAATCCCGCCGCGCATCTCTTCGAAGTGACGCTCACCGTCGCAGAGCCGGATCCGGCCGGCCAGCGGTTCATGTTGCCGGTCTGGATTCCGGGCAGCTACATGATCCGCGAGTTCGCGCGCAACATCGTGACGCTGCAGGCGTTCAACGCGGCGGGTCGCAAGATCGCGATCGAAAAGACCGACAAGCACGCGTGGCAAGCCGCGCCGGTCGACGGACCGATCACGCTGCGCTACGAGGTCTACGCGTGGGACATGTCGGTGCGCGCGGCGCATCTGGACGACACGATCGGCTTCTTCAACGGGACGAGCACGTTCCTCGCCGTGGAAGGGCAGTCGGCGGCGCCGTGCATCGTCGATATCGAACCGCCGCCGGGCGGCGCGTATCGCAACTGGCGCGTCGCGACGGCGCTCGCCGAAGCGCGCGGCACGAAGCGCTACAGCTTCGGCAGCTACGAAGCGGCGAATTACGACGAACTCGTCGATCAACCCGTCACACTCGGTGAATTCGCGCTCGGCAGCTTTACCGCGCACGGCGTGAAGCACGACATCGTGATCTCGGGGCACGTCGTCAATCTCGACATGAACCGGCTCACCGCGGATCTGAAGCGCGTGTGCGAAGCGCAGATCGCGCTGTTCGAGCCGCGTACGAAGAAGGCGCCGGTGGACCGCTACGTGTTCATGACCGTCGCCGTCAGCGATGGTTACGGCGGGCTGGAGCATCGCGCATCGACGGCGCTGATCTGCAATCGCACCGATCTGCCGGTGCAGGGCCGCCCGGAAACGACCGAAGGCTATCGCACCTATCTCGGCCTGTGCAGCCACGAGTACTTCCATACGTGGAACGTGAAGCGCATCAAGCCGGCGGCGTTCGCGCCGTACGATCTGTCGCAGGAGAATTACACGACGCTGCTGTGGCTCTTCGAAGGCTTCACGTCCTACTACGACGATCTTTTGCTCGTGCGCAGCGGCCTCATTTCGGCGGGCGACTACTTCAATCTGCTCGGCAAGACGATCGGCGGCGTGCTGCGCGGCACGGGGCGGCTCAAGCAGTCCGTCGCGCAAAGCTCGTTCGATGCGTGGGTGAAGTACTACCGCGCCGACGAAAACGCGCCGAACGCGATCGTCAGCTATTACCAGAAGGGCTCGCTCGTCGCGCTGGCGTTCGATTTGTCGATTCGCGCGCAAACCGACAACCGCAAATCGCTCGACGATGTGATGCGCCTCCTGTGGCAGCGCTACGGGCGCGAGTTCTACAACGGCCGGGCGCGCGGCATTCTGGAGGAAGACGTCGAGGCGCTCTTCGCCGAAGCGACCGGCGCGGACCTGCGCTCGCTCTTCCGCGATGGCGTGCGCGGCACGCGCGATCTGCCGCTCGATGCGCTGTTCGAGCCGTTCGGCATCGCGATGACGCCCGATTTGCCGGGCAACGGCGCGTCGGTCAAACCTTCGCTCGGCGCGCGCGTGCGGGGCGGCGCGGATTGCACGCTCGCTGTCGTCCATGAAGGCAGCGCGGCGCAGAAAGCGGGATTGTCGGCGGGTGATGTGCTCGTCGCGATCGACGGACTGCGCGTCGCCGGCTCCAATCTCGACGCACTGTTGTCGCGCTATCTGCCGGGCGCGAAGGTGGACGTACACGCGTTCCGCCGCGACGAGCTGCGCCGCACCGAGGTCAAGCTCGACGGGCCGGAAATCGCGCGCTACGTGCTAACGGCCATCGACGGACGCGGCCCGTCGAAACAATGGCGCGAGCGCTGGCTGAAAGGCTGAGTCGGCAAAGTGTGGCGGATTGTTCTACCGATGCAACAATCCGTCATGACTGGATGGCTTTTTCTCGGGCGTCGAAAAACGAAGAATGCTTCCTAAGCCGGGCGCCGACGGTGCCCGAAACCCGATCAAGGAACAGGAAGCCATCATGACGACGATTCTGCAAATCAACTCCGCCGCCCGTTCGCAAGGTGCTCAATCGACGCTGCTCGCCGATGAACTGACCGCGAAGCTGCAACAAAGCAACCCGGGCGCAAAGTTGGTCGTGCGCAATCTGCTAGGCGACAGCCTGCCGCATCTCGACGACGCCACGCTCGGCGCGTTCTTCACGCCCGCCGATCAGCGCAGCGCGGAACAAACGGCGATCAACGCGAAGAGCGAAGCGCTGATCGCCGAGCTGCAAGCGGCGGATATCGTCGTGATCGCAGCGCCGCTGTACAACTTCGGTATCTCGTCGCAACTGAAGACGTATTTCGACTGGATCGCGCGTGCCGGCATCACGTTCACCTATACCGCGAACGGTCCGGAAGGCCTCGTGAAGGGCAAGAAGGTGTACGTTGTCTCGGCGCGTGGCGGCAAGTACGCGGGCACGCCGAACGATTCGCAGACGCCGTTCCTCACGACGTTCCTCGGTTTCCTCGGCATGACCGACGTGAGCTTCATCTACGCCGAAGGCCTGAACATGGGGCCGGAAGCGGCTGGCGCGGCGCTGGCGTCGGCGCGTGAGGCGATTGCTGCTGTTTAAGCGTCTCCGCTTCGATAAAAAAACCCCGCTGATGCGGTAATGCCGTTCAGTTAAGACTGGACGGCGTTTTTGTTTGTGCAGCGAGAATGGGTTGTAAACGAAGCGCCGGGCTGTTAACTTCTCGGTGCGATGCTTGCCAACCACCTCACGTACCTGATCGAAGCACAAGAGCCGGCCGATCTGCGACGGTTGGCCGAGCATCTGCCCTACGAGTGGGTCGAGCGTGCGGTCCAGGCGACTGGTACGGCGAGCATCCGGCGCCGGCGCTTACCGGCCGAACAGGTGGTGTGGCTGGTCATTGCGTTAGCGATGTACCGGCACTGGTCGATTAGCGAGGTACTCGACAGTCTCGATCTGGCCTTGCCCAACGAGGGCGCGCCGTTTGTCAGCAAGAGCGCTGCGACGCAGGCGCGCCAACGCGTTGGCGAAGCGCCGATGGCGTGGCTGTTTGAACAAACTGCACGAGCGTGGACCGCTCAGGACGCGGCTCACCATGCGTTCAAGGGGTTAAGTCTGTGGGCGATGGATGGCACCACACTGCGCACTCCAGACAGTCCGGCCAACCGCGAGCACTTTGGCGCGCAGGGATATGCCAGCGGCAAGGTAGCGAGTTATCCGCAGGTGCGCGCCGTGACGCTCACTGCGATCCCGACGCACCTGATCGCCGATATCAATTTCGGTCGCTACGACACCAACGAGATGGTGTACGCCAAGAGCCTGCTGGCGCAGATCCCGGAAGACTCGCTGACGGTATTCGACAAGGGCTTCCTGGCCGCAGAGATTTTGTGCGGCCTCACGATGAACGCGCACAATCGCCACTTCCTGATTCCCGCCAAAGCGAACACCCGCTGGGACGTGATCTCCGGAACCGCTGAGGATGCGACGGTACGCATGCGCGTGTCACCCCAGGCGCGCAAGAAATGCCCGGCTTTGCCCGAATCATGGAATGCGCGGGCGATCCGGGCCGTAGACGCGCGCGGACGCGAACGCGTACTGCTGACTTCGCTGATGGATCGCCGACGCTTCAAACCCGCTGATATCGTTGCCTGCTACGAGCGCCGCTGGCAGATCGAAACCAGTTACGCAGAGCTCAAGCAATCGATGCTGGGTTCAGAGTTGACCTTGCGCAGCCGCACCGTCGAAGGAGTCTATCAGGAGATATGGGGCGCATTGATCGCCTACAACCTGATTCGACGTGAGATCGCGAGCGCCGCGCGAGAAGCGAAACTTGCCCCGACTGATATCAGCTTCGTGCGAGCCCTCCACACGATCCAGCACGAGATGATGTGGGCGGCCCTCACGCCGGCGTTTGCAAAATTACCCGCCTGCCTTCAGCGTCTGCGCGAACGACTGAAGTCGCTTCCCAATGAAAAACGACCCGGGCGCGCATGCGACCGAGTCGTCAAATCCCGCCCCAAACGTTACTCCGTTCGGCATCTTAGAAAAGACCTTAACTGAACGGCATTACCGCTGATGCGGGGTTTTTTTTTCAGGCGAGCAATTCCGGCTCGGCGGGCAATCGCCAGTCGATCGCGTCGCGGCCGTGCTTCGTCAGGTATTCGTTCGCGAGCGCAAAATGCCCGCAGCCGAAAAATCCGCGATACGCCGACAGCGGCGAAGGGTGCGCCGACTCCAGCACGCAATGCGCTTTCCCCGTGCCTTCGATCAAGCCGCGCTTCGCCTGCGCGTGCGCGCCCCAAAGCATGAACACGAGCCCGTCGTGATGCTGCGCCATTTCGTGGATCAGCGTATCGGTGCATTGCTCCCAGCCGCGTTTCGCATGACTGCCGGCCTTATCGCGCTCGACGGTCAGCGACGTGTTGAGCAACAGCACGCCTTGCTTCGCCCATGAATCGAGACAGCCGTGCGTGGGCGCGGGAAAACCGAGACTCGCGTGAATCTCCTTGAAGATGTTGCGCAACGACGGCGGCGGACGCACCGGCGCGGGCACCGAGAACGCCAGGCCGTGCGCTTGCGGCGCGCCCTTGTCCTCGCCGTGATACGGGTCTTGTCCGAGAATCACGACCTTCACGTCGCCGGGACTCGTGAGACGCAGCGCGCGGAAGACATCGGCGGGATAAACCGTCTTGCCGGCGGCGCGCTCTGCATCGACGAATGCGCACAACGCTGCGTAATGCTTGCCGTCGATGAAAGGCTTCAGATGGCGGCGCCAGTCGGCGGGCAGCGCCTCGAACTGGCTTTCGAGCGTCGTAAAAGTCGATGCTGCCGCGGATTCGTTATCCGCGAAGAGGGAAGTCTGTTGGCTCATGCTCGGGCGTTGCGGGTTTTTTCGGGCTCGCGCAGGAGATATCCGCGCTGGGCCTTGCTGAGATCCTCGGGGACGATCTCGGGAAACGCGCCGCGTAGTTCCGCGGCGAGCATCGAAAGCGCGCCTTCTTCGCCGGATTTCAGTTCCAGCTCCAGCTCGCTGATGTCCGCGCGACGCGTCTCGCCGTCGACTTCGGCGGTGATCTGGCCGAGATCCAGCGCGACTTCGATCTGCGAACCCTCGCGCTCGATGTCCCACACGATGCGCCTGAAGTCGGTCTTGAAGAGCGCGATCAGATCGGGCGCGGCGCGTTCCAGCGCCTGGCGTGCCGCGTCGTTGTCGCAGGCGGCGATCAGCGCGTCGATTTCGAGCGCTTCGCCTTTCACGGGCAGTTCCCATTCGTGACGGTTGCTCAATCCCGCGACCGATTTGCCGAGCGTCTTGAACGTCTGCAGCCATTGCTCCGGCGTGCGGCGCAGGCGCAGCGCGGACTTCGCCTTCGCGAGCGCGCAGTCCGGCGTGTCGAAATAGACGTTGGCAAGCTCGATCGGCTTGCCCGCGCCGGTGCGTTCGTCGAAGAAGCGCGCGACGTCGTCGTGTTGCGACGGCGCGAGCGCCAGTTTGAGTTCCCGTTCGATGCCCATGCGGTTCCTGTCGATGAAATCAGAAGAACATGCGCGCGAGTTCCGCGCCGGGGTCGTCGGCGCGCATGAACGCTTCGCCGACGAGGAACGTATGCACACGCATCGCGCGCAACCGTTCGACATCGAGGCGCGACAGAATGCCCGATTCCGTCACGACGATGCGGTCATCCGGCACCGATTCCAGCATGCCGATGGTCGTGTCGATCGTCGTCTCGAACGTGCGCAGATTGCGGTTGTTGATGCCGATGAGCGGCGTCTTCAGCGTGAGCGCGTCACGCAGTTCGTCGGCGTCGTGCACTTCGACCAGCACCGCGAGCCCGAGCGAATGCGCGTAGGCTTCGAGATCCTGCATGTGCGAGAGTTCGAGCGCGGCGGCGATCAGCAGGATGCAGTCCGCGCCCATCGCGCGCGCTTCCATGATCTGATACGGATCGACGATGAAGTCCTTGCGCAGCACCGGCAGGCTGCACGCGGCGCGCGCTTCCTCCAGATACGCGACGCTGCCCTTGAAGAACTGCACGTCGGTGAGCACGGAAAGGCACGCGGCGCCGCCTTGCTCGTATGAGCGCGCGATGTCGGCGGGCACGAAGTTCTCGCGCAGCACGCCTTTCGACGGACTCGCTTTCTTGACTTCGGCAATGACCGCCGCCTGATTCGCCGCATGCTTCGCCCGCAACGCGCCGACGAAATCGCGCAGGTCGCGCGAACTGGCTTCGAGCTTCAGCTCTTCGAGCGGCGCGCTCTGTTCGGCGGCGCGAATTTCCTCGCGCTTGACCGCGATGATGCGTTCCAGAATGTCACTCATATTGGCTTCCGTTATTTCTTCGCGAACTGCTGCGTGAACTTCGCGAGCGTTTCGATTTTCTCGCGCGCCGCGCCGCTTTCGATCGCTTCGCGCGCGGCGGCCATGCCGACGGCGATCGAATCGACGATATCCGCAGCATAGAGCGCCGTGCCGGCATTCAATGTGACGATCTCGCGCGCGACGCCCGCCTTGTTGTTCAGCGCGCCGAGCAGCATGGCCTTCGATTCCTGCGCGTCCTGCACCTTCAACGAGCGATTCGACACCATCTGCAGGCCGAAATCCTCCGGATGAATCTCGTACTCGGTCACTTCACCGTTCTTCAGTTCGCCGACTTTCGTCGCGGCGCCGAGCGACACTTCGTCCATGCCGTCCTTGCCGTACACCACCAGCACGTGTTTCGCGCCGAGACGCTGCATCACACGCACCTGAATGCCGACGAGATCTTCGTGAAACACGCCCTGAAGCTGGTTCGGCGCGCCGGCCGGATTCGTCAGCGGCCCGAGAATATTGAAGATGGTCCGCACGCCGAGTTCGCGGCGCACGGGCGCGATGTTCTTCATCGCCGGATGATGGTTCGGCGCGAACATGAAGCCCATGCCGGTTTCGGCAATCGACGCGGCCACTTGTTCCGGTGTCAGATCGATGTTCACGCCGAGCGCTTCGAGCACGTCCGCGCTGCCCGATTTGCTCGACACGCCGCGGTTGCCGTGCTTCGCGACTTTCGCGCCCGCCGCGGCGGCCACGAACATCGACGCGGTGGAGATGTTGAAGGTGTGCGAGCCGTCGCCGCCCGTGCCGACGATATCGACGAAATTCGAGTTGTCCTCGACTTCGACGTGATTCGCGAACTCGCGCATCACGGTCGCGGCGGCTGCGATCTCGCCGATGGTTTCCTTCTTCACGCGCAAGCCGGTGATGATCGCGGCCGCCATGACGGGCGACATCTCGCCGCGCATGATCTGGCGCATGAGGTGCAGCATCTCGTCGTGAAAGATCTCGCGATGCTCGATCGTGCGTTGCAGCGCTTCCTGTGCGGTGATGGTCATATGCTTAGGCCCGCTTCCCGGACGAAGAGTGCTTCACGAAGTTTTCCAGCAGCGCGTGGCCGTGCTCGGAAAGAATGGATTCCGGATGGAACTGCACGCCTTCCACTTCGAGTTCCCTGTGGCGCACGCCCATGATTTCGCCGTCCGGCGTCCATGCGGACACTTCCAGACAGTCGGGCAAAGACTCGCGCTCAATTGCGAGCGAGTGATAGCGCGTCACGTTGAAGTGTTTGGGCAGGTCGGCGAACACGCCTTTACAGTCGGTCTCGATCTGGCTCACCTTGCCGTGCATGATGGTCTGCGCGCGCACGACGCGCCCGCCGAACGCCTCGCCGATCGCCTGATGGCCGAGGCATACGCCGAGAATCGGCAGCTTGCCGGAGAATTCGCGCAGCACGTCGAGCGTGATGCCCGCGTGTTGCGGATTGCTCGGCCCCGGCGAAAGGCAGATGCGCTCCGGGCTGAGCTTCGCGATTTCGTCGAGCGTGATTTCGTCGTTCCGATACGTGTGCACGTCCTCGCCGAGTTCGCCGAAGTACTGGACCAGGTTGTAGGTGAAGGAATCGTAGTTGTCGATCATCAGCAGCATGGTCTTGTCTCCTCAGAAGTCGCTGTCGAGGCCGTCTTGCACTTGCTCGGCGGCGCGGAGCACGGCGCGCGCCTTGTTCTCCGTTTCCTGCCATTCGGATTCGGGCACCGAATCGGCGACGACGCCCGCTGCCGCCTGAACGTAGAGATTGCCCTTGTGGATCAGGCCGGTACGAATCGCGATCGCGAGATCCATTTCGCCGCTGAACGACAGATAGCCGACTGCGCCGCCGTACAGACCGCGCTTGACCGGCTCCAGTTCGTCGATGAGTTCCATCGCGCGGACCTTCGGCGCGCCGGACAGCGTGCCGGCGGGGAAGGTCGCGCGCAGCACGTCGTAGTTGTTCATGCCGTCCTTGAGCTTGCCTTCGACCGAGCTCACGATGTGCTGCACGTGCGAATACTTCTCGATGATCATCTTGTCCGTCACGGAAACCGAGCCCGTCTGCGCAATTCGGCCGACGTCGTTGCGCGCGAGGTCGATCAGCATCACGTGTTCGGCGACTTCCTTCGGATCGTTCAGCAGTTCGGTGGCGAGTTCGGCATCGCGCTCGGGCGTGTTGCCCCGCGGACGCGTGCCTGCGAGCGGACGAATCGTCACGATGCGATCGTCCGCGCGTTTTTCCTGACGCACCAGAATTTCCGGCGACGCGCCGACCACATGCATTTCGCCGCCGAAGTTGTAGTAGTACATGTACGGCGACGGATTCAGCGAACGCAGCGCACGATACAGCGAAAGCGGGTTGTCGCGGAACGGCTTGATGAGGCGCTGGCCAACCTGCACCTGCATCAGTTCGCCGGCCGCGATGTATTCCTTCGCGCGGCGCACGGCGTTCAGATAGTCGTCCTTCTTGAACTCGCGGAAGGTCTCAGTGCGCACGCTCGCGGACGTCACCGGCGGTTGAACCGTCGTACGCAGACGCGCGCGCAGTTCGCGCAGACGATGCTTCGCTTTGGCATACGCTTCGGGCCGGGTCGGATCGGCGTAGACGATCAGATAGAGCTTGCCCGCGAGGTTGTCGATGACCGCGACTTCTTCGGTCAGCAGCAGTTGAATGTCGGGCAGGTTGAGATCGTCGGGCGGCGCGGTGTGCGCGAGCTTCTTCTCGATGTAGCGCACCGCGTCATAACCGAAGTAGCCGGCGAGACCGCCGCAGAAACGCGGCAGGCCCGGACGCGTCGCGACTTTGAAGCGCTTCTGATATTGCTCGATGAACGCGAGTGGATCGCCTTCATCCGTCTCGACGACGTTGCCGTCCGTGACGACTTGCGTCTTGCCGTTCTGCACGCTCACGGTCGTGCGGGCCGGCAGCCCGATGAACGAGTAGCGCCCGAAGCGCTCGCCGCCCACGACGGATTC
Source organism: Caballeronia jiangsuensis (assembly GCF_046030135.1). Taxonomy (NCBI): domain Bacteria; kingdom Pseudomonadati; phylum Pseudomonadota; class Betaproteobacteria; order Burkholderiales; family Burkholderiaceae; genus Caballeronia; species Caballeronia jiangsuensis. The sequence goes on along the minus strand of NZ_JAQQDB010000053.1, from coordinate 9,515 downwards.
CAGTAGGAACGAGTTCGCGCCGTTGCGCTCGGTCTGCGCGAGCTTGAGGTAGAGCGAGAGCGGCGTTTCGAGGTCGGCGAGGGCTTCGGCGATGAGCGGAATGCGGTTGTAGCCTTCGTTCGCCAGCGATTGGAATTCGAGTTCGGTCATGTTGCGATCCTTGAGCGACGCGCGCTTTCAGGGTGGCGCGGCATCGGGGAGTGCAGGGCGCTGCGGTCGGTCGAATCCCGTGATGATCGCATACGGCGACCCCGCCGCTTCGAATTGTCGAAGCGGAAAAGGCGACTCGCGCAGCACGACACAAGACGTGCCTGAGCGAGGCTCGATATACGACGAATCAGCGGGACGGCGCGGGAATGCGCAGCGAAACAAAAAACGGATGCTGAAGCGGATGAAGCGAATCGCGACATGGCTTCAGCGAACCTCGGGCGAGGTTAGCGCGACCAGCGACGCCAGGGCCAGGCTCCCCGGTCGATGCTGCTCAGACTCCGTTTTCTGTTGAGAAACATGAATGGATGGACTTATTCAGTGAGTGTGGCATCCGGCGGCGCCAAGGTGGCAGCGATCGCCAGCGCTGCGGTGCGCAGCGAGGAAACTATACCATCGGATTTCACCGATTGCACAGGTTTCCCATGGTTGTAGCCGTACGGAACGGTCAGGGTCGCGAGGCCGGCGGCGCGGCCTGCGAGCGCATCGTTCTCCGAATCGCCGACCGCTACGGTTTCTCGTGGCAGGACGTCCAGGCGTTCGCATGCGGTGAGCATCGGTAGTGGATCCGGCTTCTTCGCGGGCAGCGAATCGCCGCCGAGAATCACCTTGAAGAAATCCGCGATGCCGAAGTGCGCGAGCAACTCCACCGCGAACCGATGCGGCTTGTTGGTCACACACGCCAGCACGATACCGCTTTCGCGCATCGCTTCGAGGCCTTCTTTCACTTCCGGGAAGAGCGCCGAATGCTTGCCGTTGACCTTCGCGTATTCGCTTTGATAGATCGCGAGCGCGTCGTCGAATTGCGCGACCGCTTGCGAAGGCGACAGGCGCACCGCGAGCACGCTGCGAATCAGATTCTCCGAGCCCTTGCCGACGTAGCCAGTGACTTCATCGCGCGTGACCGGCTGTTCGACGCCGATGCGCGCAAGCATCGCGTTCAATGCGGCAACGAAATCGTCCGCTGTGTCGACCATCGTGCCGTCGAGGTCGATGATGGCCGCCCGGATCGGGCGGTTCACGAAAGGCGACTGCGCCGCCGCGATTTCACTCATGCCTTCGCTCCCGATTCGACCTTGGCCAGTTCCGCGCGCATCGCGTCGATGACCTGCTTGTAGTCGGGTTTGCCGAAAATGGCGGAGCCCGCGACGAACGAATCGGCGCCCGCCGTGGCGATTTCCGCGATGTTGTCGATCTTCACGCCGCCGTCGACTTCCAGATGGATCTCGCGGCCGGTGCGATCGCGATACGCATTGATGCGCGCACGCGCCTCGCGCACCTTGTTGAGCGCCTCGGGAATGAACGATTGCCCGCCGAATCCCGGATTCACCGACATGATCAGCACGAGATCGACCTTGTCCATCACGTGATCGAGGTAATTGAGCGGCGTCGCGGGATTGAACACGAGGCCCGCCTTGCAGCCGTGATCGCGGATCAGCGACAGCGTGCGGTCGATGTGATCCGAACCTTCCGGGTGAAAACTGATCACATTGGCGCCGGCTTTCGCGAAATCGGGCACGATGCGGTCGACCGGGCGCACCATCAGATGCACGTCGATGGGCACGTCCACGTGCGGCCGGATGGCTTCGCACACCAGCGGACCGATCGTCAGATTCGGCACGTAGTGGTTGTCCATGACGTCGAAGTGGATCCAGTCGGCGCCGGCGGCGACGACGTTGCGGACTTCTTCGCCAAGGCGGGAGAAGTCGGCGGAAAGGATGCTGGGAGCGATGTGGAATTGCGCCATGGACGTATGCGGGTAGCGGCCTAAAGCGGTGATTTTAACCCGCGTTTTCGTTCAAGTCCCTCGGCCGAATGGCCAACGGATGGCGTGCGAACCTGGGCTCGGGCGCCAATCGTGTTGCGGGCGCCGCTCGCATCAAGCAGAATGCCAGACCAATGGCGGCGCGTCCGCGCGCTTTTATCCGCGCTTTCGTCCGGCGACGCAGCGAGCAGTTGAACTGGAATTGGAGCGACGATGAGCCAGTACGAATTCAGCGTTTCCGTGGAGACGCGGTATTTGCCCGAGCAGTCCGACCCGGATAGCCGGCAGTACGCATTCGCCTACACGCTGACGATCCGCAACACCGGTCAGGTCGCGGCGCAATTGATTTCGCGACACTGGATCATCACCGACAGCAACGATCACGTGCAGGAAGTGAAGGGGCTCGGCGTCGTCGGACATCAGCCGCTTCTGCCTCCGGGCGAGCAGTTCGAGTACACGAGCTGGGCAGTGATCGCGACGCCGGTCGGCACGATGCGCGGCGAGTATTTCTGCGTGGCCGAAGATGGCGAGCGTTTCGAGGCGCCTGTAGCGGAATTTGCATTGCATATGCCGCGCACGCTCCATTGAGAAACCGGCGGCACGCGGCGCGTATCAGCGCCGTTTCGCCGGATCGTTCGAGCGGTTCTGGTTCTTCTTCTTGCCCGAAGCCGTCCACACGACGATGAAGATCAGCAAGGCGAGCGCCACGAGCGACTCGAGCGCAAAAATAAGCATTGGACATTCGTCGAACAGATCAAACATGGCGGTTCCCATCAAGAACGAGCATTGTATGCGTTTCGTGCGGCCGACCGCGCGAGCAGCGGCCTGGGCCGCATCGATTGCAACCGCTGTCCTGCTCGCCTCGTGCGGCGGCGGAAACTACGTGAAGCCGGGTCCGGGCACGGCGACCGGCACGCCGACCGTCCCCGGACAGCGCGCCGCATCGCGGCTCACGGCGGTGAGCTGGCAGCAGGTGCCGGGCTGGCAGGACGATTCGCTGATCGGCGCGACAGCCGCGCTTCGTCAGAATTGCAGCCGGCTCTCGCGGCAGGCCAACTGGCAGAAGGCGTGCTCGGCGGCGCTTCGGCTCGACGACCTCGATATGTCGGCGGCGCGCAGCTTCTTCGAAACCTATTTCACGCCCTTCCAGCTTGCCAACACCGACGGCACACTCGATGGTCTCGTGACCGGCTATTACGAGCCGCTGCTGCGCGGCTCGCGCACGCGTCACGGGCCGTATCAATACCCGCTGTATCGCTGGCCGTACCGCTACAAGCCCGGTTCCGCGTTGCCTGCGCGCGCGCAACTCGAACGTTCGGGTGTATTGAACGGCAACGAACTGGTGTGGGTCGACGATCAGATCGAAGTGTTCTTTCTGCAGGTGCAGGGTTCCGGACGCGTCACGATGGAAGACGGCAGCGTAATGCGCGTCGGCTTCGGTGGCACGAACAATCAGCCGTACCGATCGATCGGCAAGGAATTGCTCGATCGCGGCGAGTTCACGCCCGCGCAGGCGACGATGCAAGGCATCAAGGCCTGGGCGAAAGCGAACCCGGCGCGTGTCGACGCGCTGCTGGACGTGAATCCGCGCTTCGTGTTCTTCCGCGAAATGCCCGCGAACGAAACGATGCCCGCGAGTCTGGGCGATGGACCCGTTGGCGCGCTCGGCGTGCCCTTGACGCCGGAACGCTCGATCGCGGTCGATCCCTCTGCCATCCCGCTCGGCACGCCCGTCTTTCTTCAGACGACGCGTCCGCTCAGCAACCAGCCGATGAACCGTCTCGTGTTCGCGCAAGACACCGGCACGGCAATCAAGGGCGGTGTGCGCGCGGATTACTTCTGGGGTCTCGGCGACGATGCCGGCGATCTCGCCGGACGCATGAAGCAGGGCGGCAGGATGTGGCTGCTATTGCCGAACTCCTGATTCCCGCGTCCCCTCAGGGCGATAAAAAAAGCTCGCGGCTCTTATGGCTCGCGAGCTTTTTTACGTCATGACGTCATGTTGCGGCGATCGATCACGCGCCGCGCCTTTCCGACCGAACGTTCGATGCCGTTCACCGCGAGCACGTTCACCACTGCACTCACGCCGATCAGCGCCTTGATGTCGTAGGCGAGCGCGGCCCTCGCGCTGTCGAGCGCCACCGCGTCGGGCGCCGATTCCGGACAAGGCTCCACGTTCAGCGTGAAAACATCGAGCGGGCCTTCCTTGGTGAGCACGATCTGATAGTGCGGCGCGAGCACTGGACGCTTGAGCAGCAACTCTTCGATCTGCGTCGGGAAGACGTTCACGCCGCGCACGATCATCATGTCGTCGGAGCGACCGGTGATTTTCTCCATGCGACGCATCGTGCGAGCGGTGCCGGGCAAGAGGCGCGTCAGGTCGCGCGTGCGATAGCGGATGATCGGCAGCGCTTCTTTGGTGAGCGACGTGAACACGAGTTCACCAAATTCGCCATCGGGCAGCACTTCGCCGGTTTCCGGATCGATGATTTCGGGATAAAAGTGATCTTCCCAGATCGTCGGACCGTCCTTCGTCTCAGCGCATTCGGACGCCACGCCCGGCCCCATCACTTCCGAGAGCCCGTAAATGTCGACGGCGTCGATGCCCATGCGCGCCTCGATCGCGCGACGCATGTCGTTCGTCCACGGCTCCGCGCCGAAGATGCCGATGCGCAGCGAGCAAGTCGCCGGCTCGATGCCCTGGCGCTCGAGTTCATCGGCGATCGAGAGCATGTAGCTCGGCGTGACCATGATGATGTCAGGACGGAAGTCCTGAATCAGTTGCACCTGCTTTTCGGTCTGGCCACCGCCGAACGGGATCACCGTGAGGCCCGCGCGTTCCGCACCGTAATGCGCGCCGAGACCACCGGTGAAAAGTCCATAACCGTAGCTCACGTGAACCTTGTCGCCACGTCGTGCGCCGGCCGCGCGAATCGAGCGTGCGACGAGATTCGCCCAGTTGTCGAGATCCTGCGCCGTATAGCCTACGACTGTCGGCTTGCCCGTCGTGCCGGAGGACGCGTGAATGCGCGAAACACGCTCCTGAGGCACGGCGAACATGCCGAACGGATAGTTGTCGCGCAGATCCTTCTTGGTCGTGAAGGGGAACCGCGCGAGGTCCGAAAGCGAAGTGACGTCATCCGGATGCACGCCGGCTTCGTCGAACTTGCGCCGATAGACCGGCGAATTTTCGTAGGCGTGTTTGAGCGACCATTTGAGGCGCTCGAGTTGCAGCGCCGCGAGTTCGTCGCGGCTCGCCTTCTCGATGGGCTCGAGCGGCAGCGGTGTGGTCATTGCTGTCTCCTTGATGCTGACTGTGCGGCGCGGCTTTTCATGCCACGTCCGTTATATGGACGAGTCCCGTCACGCGGGGATCACGGTGCCTTTGATCTGCGCCGACTTGCCGCGAAACATCGCGACCGCTTCGCCTTCCCGATTCGTGACACGGATATCGTAGATTCCGGTCCGGCCGCTCAAGGTCTGCTCGATTGCCTCGGCAGTCAACCGATCACCGCCACGCACGGGACGGAGAAACTCGATCGAGCAACCTGCGGCGACCGTGCAGATGTTGTACGAATTGCAGGCGAAGGCGAACGCGGAGTCCGCCAGCGTGAACATCAGGCCGCCGTGGCAAATCGCATGGCCGTTGAGAAAATCGGGCCGCACGTCCATTTGCAATCGCGCATAGCCGGGCCGCACTTCGATCAGCTCGATGCCGAGTGCGCGCGTGCATGCGTCCGCTTCGTACATGGCGTTGGCCGTGGCTTCCGCGAGTTGTTGTGGCGTCACAGGTGTCTCCAAATTGATTCGGTTTTCACAGACCTTCGAAGCGCGGCGCGCGTTTCTCCTTGAACGCGGCGACACCCTCGATGTAATCGGGCGAAGCACCCAACTCGCGCTGCAGGTCGCGTTCGAGGTCGAGCTGCTGGTCGAAAGTCTTGTTCGCGCTCGCGCGGATCGCCTGTTTGATTGCGACGACCGCACGCGCTGGCTGTTGCGCGAGTTGCGCGGCCAGATGCGCTGCCGCTTGTTGCAACTCGGCGTCTTCGACGACGCGCCACACGATGCCCCAGGCCTCCGCTTTTTCCGCGCTGAGCTTTTCGCCGGTCAGTGCGAGACCGAGCGCGCGAGCCTCGCCTACGCGGCGCGGCAGGAGCCATGTTCCGCCCGAATCCGGCACGAGGCCGATCTTCACGAATGCCTGAATGAAGCTCGCCGATCGCGCCGCGACGACGAGGTCGCACGCCATCGCGAGATTCGCGCCCGCGCCCGCGGCCGTGCCGTTCACAGCGGCGATGACAGGCAGCGGCATGGCCTGCAGTCTTCGCACCAGCGGATTGAAGTACTCGTCGATCAGGTCACCGAGATCCGACATCGAACCGGGCGTGAAATCCAGATCCGCGAGATCCTGGCCCGCGCAAAATCCGCGGCCGGCGCCGGTAATGACCAGCGCGCGTGCGTTGGCCGCCTCGATTTCAGTGAGCGCCTGATTCAGTTCGCGATGCATCTCGCGTGTGAAGCTGTTCAGCTTGTCGGGTCGATTGAGCGTCAACGTCGCTACGCGCGTTTCGACATCGACGTGGAACAACACGGACTTCTCTGTCATTGCTTCTCCTCTGTCGCCGAATCTGGCCGCGGCGGCCGTGCTGACCGGTTTCCTTACATGCCGATACTAGCCGCGCGGCTCGCTGCTTTCCATTAGGCCGAATGGCATAAGCCGTTTGCACGGCGATTCGGCCTTTACCCGTCGGTAGTTTGGCTTATGCCGTTTGGCCGACTTCCGCTTGCGCGGCCTTCGGGGCAACATGAACTCGGCTCTGCACCACGCGGAAGCGGTTGGCGACGAAAGCGGCGTCGGAGAGCGCAGCGTTGGCTGCCGGATTCGCGCCCGTTCCGTGGAAGTCCGAGAACGCAGCCGTCTGATTGACGAACACGCCGCCCGTGAGGTTGATCGAGAGCGCGACTCCGCCTTCGATGGCTGCTTCATGTGCGGCTTCGATCACCTTGTCATCCGTGCTGTAGACCGACAACGTCAGCGCGCCGTGCGTGCGCGCGATCGAGCCGGCGAGTTCGAGCGATTGGGCGGTCGAGTCGGTGGCGACGATGAACGAGATCGGACCGAACCATTCCTTCGTGAACTTGGCTTCGTCCGTGCGCGCGTCGAGCGCAAGCACGAGCGGGGTGTGCACGCGCGCGTCGGGGAACGCCGGGTGCGCGAGTGATTGGCTGTCGAGCAGAACGTCGCCGAGTTTGCGCGCTTCGGTGACGCGTTCCACGACGCCTTCGTTCTGGATTGCGCCCATGAATTCGACCGCGCGTGCCGGATCGGATACCAGTTTTTCGACGGCGCTCGCGAGTGCTTTCGCGACGTCATCGAAGCTCAGTTGGCCGTCAGCAGTACGGATGCCATCGCGCGGCACGTAGATGTTCTGCGGCGCCGTGCACATCTGGCCGGAATAGAGGGCGAGCGAGAAGGCGATGTTGCGGGCGGCGGCCTTCATGTCGTCCACGGAGTCGATGACGATCTGATTCACGCCCGCCTTCTCCGTGTACACCTGCGCCTGATGCGCGTTTCGTTCGAGCCAGGTGCCGTTTTGCGTGCTGCCCGTGAAATCGATCAACTTGATTTCGGGACGCACGGCCAGTTCCTGAACCAGGGCGCCGTCGTTGGATTCGGTGGCGAGCAGGGTGACGACGTTCGGATCGAATCCCGCCTCGCGAAGCACTTCACGCGCGATTCGCACGGTGATTGCGAGCGGCAGGATTGCGCCGGGGTGCGGCTTGACAATGACGGTGTTGCCAGTCGCGAGATCGGCGAACATGCCGGGATAGCCGTTCCAGGTCGGGAAGGTGCAGCAGCCGAGCACGAGCCCCGTGCCGCGCGGGACGATGGAGAAGCGCTTTTGCATCGCGAGCGGCGGATTCTTGCCTTGCGGTTTTTCCCAATGCGCCTCGGCGGGAATGCGGCGCAACTGGTCCCACGCGTAGACGACTGCTTCGAGCGCGCGGTCTTGCGCGTGCGGGCCGCCTGCCTGGAAAGCCATCATGAACGCCTGGCCGGTCGTGTGCATCACGCTGTAGGCAATTTCGAAGCTGGCGCGGTTCAGACGCGACAGGATTTCGAGGCTCACGCCGACCCACGCTTGCGGGCCGGCGGCGCGCCATTTCGCTTGCGCGTCGGCCGCGGCGCGAATGAGCGCGTCAGGGTCGGCTTTCTGATAGCTGATGTCGAGCGAAAGGCCGAACGGCGAGCGCTCTTTGCCGATTGTCTCGCCAGTCGAAGGCTGATCGAGTTCGAAGGTCTTGCCGAAGTGGGCTTTGAACGCGGCCTCTCCATCGGCGTTGGCCGTTTCCCCGTACACTTTGGGGCTCGGCATCTCGGCAAACGGGCTCCAGTAGCCGCGCGTTTCGATGGCTGCGAGCGCTTTGTCGAGCGTCGCTTCGTGCTTCGTGAATAGCGGATGTGTCATGGTCGCGAGAAGAGAACGAGGGGAAGTTGCCGGGCCGAATAATTAACCGACCGGTTGGTTGGTAATGGTAGCATTATCGAGATGATGTGACGACGTCTTTTCATTAGGGCTTACCTGAGGATCCCAAGGAGGGAGCGAATGGCATACGAGAATCTGCTGGTCGAAACGCGCGGTCGGGTTGGGCTGATCACGCTGAACCGTCCGAAAGCGCTCAATGCGTTGAACGACGCGCTGATGGACGAACTGGGCACCGCCCTCAAGGCCTTCGACGCCGACGAGGACATCGGCGCGATCGTCCTGACGGGCAGCGAGAAGGCGTTCGCTGCCGGAGCCGACATCGGCATGATGGCCAGCTATTCCTATATGGATGTCTACAAGGGCGACTACATCACGCGCAATTGGGAAACGATCCGCACGATTCGCAAGCCGATCATCGCGGCGGTTGCGGGCTTCGCGCTCGGCGGCGGCTGTGAACTTGCGATGATGTGCGACATCGTCATCGCCGCCGATACGGCCAGGTTCGGGCAGCCCGAGATCAAGCTTGGTGTGATTCCCGGCGCGGGAGGTACTCAGCGCTTGCCGCGCGCGGTCTCCAAAGCGAAGGCGATGGATCTCTGCCTGACTGCCCGCATGATGGATGCGAACGAGGCTGAGCGTGCGGGGCTGGTGTCGCGTGTCGTCGGGGCCGATCGCCTTCTCGATGAGGCCGTCGAAGCCGCGACGATCATCGCCGGTTTCTCGCTTCCCGCCGTGATGATGGCCAAGGAGGCAGTCAACCGCGCTTACGAGACGACGCTTGCCGAAGGTGTGCATTTCGAAAGGCGCTTGTTCCATTCGCTGTTTGCCACCGAAGATCAGAAGGAAGGCATGGCGGCGTTTGTCGAGAAGCGAAAGCCGGTCTTCAAGCATCGGTGATCTTTTTCGAGAAAGCGCTTGCACTTCTCGATCTCGCTCACTAGAATTCCGTTCCTTCGCGATTCGTGAACGCGAAGGAAGCGGGAATAGGCGGTATCGGTGGTGCGCTTGGGATCGGTTGTAGAAGGTGCTGAGCGCGGTTGGCAAGAAGAGAAAAG
>NZ_JAQQDB010000052.1:0-52958 GCF_046030135.1 Caballeronia jiangsuensis | reverse complement strand
CCTCGCGCTACCGTATGCATGCAAGGGCGGTGTGTGCTGTACATGTCGCGCAAGAGTGCTCGAAGGCGAAGTGAAGATGGAGAAGAACTACACGCTCGAACAGCACGAAATCGATGATGGCTTCGTGCTGACTTGCCAATGTCATCCGGTGAGCGAGCGCGTGGTGGTGAGTTTCGACGAGCGCTAAAGAGACGCCGCCCCGATTCCTATGAAAGACGCGCATCGCAACGATGCGCCTGAAGCCGAAGCATTTCCAGAACAATCAATTCAAGCCCGAAGCCCTTAGCAATGTAACCATTGCGCGGCTTCGTGGCGATCGATCATCCTCCACATCGAGACTTGTCATGACTGAAGCCTTCATCTGCGATGCGATTCGTACGCCCATCGGCCGCTATGGCGGTGTTTTCAAGGACGTCCGCGCCGACGATCTCGGCGCCGTGCCCATCACCGCGCTCATGAAGCGCAACGCATCGGTGGACTGGACGCAGGTGGACGACGTGATCTACGGCTGCGCCAATCAGGCAGGCGAGGACAACCGCAACGTCGCGCGCATGTCGGGCTTGCTGGCGGGCTTGCCTATCGACGTGCCCGGCTCGACGATCAACCGCCTGTGCGGTTCGGGCATGGATGCGGTCGGCAGCGTTGCACGCGCCATAAAGGCCGGCGACGGCTCGCTCTATGTCGCTGGCGGCGTCGAGAGCATGACGCGTGCGCCATTCGTGATGGGCAAGGCGTCGAGTGCTTTCTCGCGTTCGGCCGATATCTTCGATACGACCATCGGCTGGCGTTTCATCAATCGTGCGATGCGCGAGCGCTACGGCGTCGATTCGATGCCAGAGACCGCGGAGAACGTCGCCGTCGATTTCGGTATCTCTCGCGATGCGCAGGATCGCTTCGCACTGCGCAGCCAGCAGCGCGCCGCGCGCGCACAGGCCGATGGCACGCTCGCGCAGGAGATCGTTGCAGTGAATGTGCCGCAAAAGAAGGGCGAAACGATCGCGGTCGATCGCGACGAGCATCCGCGCGAAACCACGCTCGACACGCTCGCGAAGCTGAAGGGCGTCGTGCGTCCTGATGGCAGCGTGACGGCGGGCAATGCATCGGGCGTGAACGATGGCGCATGCGCCCTCATCATCGCGAACGAGGAGGCGGCAAAGCGCAATGGCCTCACGCCGCGCGCGCGCATCATCGGCATGGCGACGGCGGGCGTCGAGCCGCGCATCATGGGCATCGGTCCCGCGCCCGCGACGAAGAAGCTCCTCGCACGCACGGGTCTCACGCTGGAACAGTTCGACGTCATCGAACTCAATGAAGCCTTCGCATCGCAAGGCATCGCGGTGCTGCGTCAACTCGGCCTCGCGGAAGACGATCCGCGCGTGAACCCGAACGGCGGCGCCATCGCGCTCGGTCATCCGCTCGGCGCATCCGGCGCGCGTCTCGTCACGACCGCGATGTATGAACTCGAGCGCCGCAACGGTCGCTATGCGCTGTGCACGATGTGCATCGGCGTGGGCCAGGGCATCGCGATCGCGATCGAGCGGGTTTGAGGGCCGCGATACATGACACAGGCTATCCAGACATCGGCGATCGTGGGCGTGATCGGCGCGGGGGCGATGGGCGCGGGCATCGCGCAAGTCGCGGCGCTCGCGGGGCACACCGTGCTGCTTTACGACCTCGACGCGAAAGCGCTCGATAAGGCGCACATCGGCATCGCGACGAACGTGCAGCGCCTGATCGACAAGAAGAAGCTCGATCAGGCAAAAGGAGATAAAGCTGTCGACCGCGTGCGTATCGTTACAAATCTCGCGGACTTGCGCACGGCGTCCCTCGTCATCGAAGCCGTCGCCGAAAGGCTCGACGTCAAGCGCGCGCTCTTCGGCGAGCTCGAAAACATCGTGACGCCCGAGTGCATCCTCGCGACCAACACATCGTCCATTTCGATCACGGCGATTGCTGCGGCCCTGAAGCATCCATCGCGCGTGGTCGGCATGCACTTCTTCAATCCCGCGCCGCTGATGGCGCTCGTCGAAGTCGTGCGCGGACTCGCTACATCGGATGATGTCGCGCGAACGGTGTACGCCACGTCGGCCGCATGGGGCAAGCAGCCGGTTCATGCAAAATCGACGCCGGGCTTCATCGTCAATCGCGTGGCGCGGCCGTTCTATGCCGAAGCGCTTCGTGTCCTCAACGAGCAGGGCGCGGACGCGGCTTCCATCGATGCCGTCATGCGCGATTCGGGCGGCTTCAGAATGGGCCCGTTCGAACTGATGGATCTGATCGGTCACGACGTGAACTTCGCCGTGACGCAATCGGTGTTCAACGCGTATTTCAACGATCCGCGCTTCACGCCTTCGCTGATTCAGCAGGAACTGGTGAACGCGGGCTTTCTCGGCCGCAAGACGGGCCGTGGCTTCTACGACTATGCTGCGGATGCCGCGAAGCCTGCTGCGCGCATCGAGACGCATACGCGCACGCCTTCGAACATCGTGCTCGGTGAAAGCGCGCCGCTGTATGAGCATCTGCAAGCCTGCCTCGCTGATGCGAGCGCGAAGCGCAACGATATGCCCGGCCTCGTCGCTCAAATCGACGACGCGTATCTCTTTCTCACCGATGGCCGCACCGCCACCGAACGCGCGCACGCGCTCGGCATCGACAACATCGTGCTGATCGATCTCGCGCTCGACTATGCGCACGCGCCGAGCATCGCGATCACGCGTGCGCGTCAATGCGACGACGATGCTTACGCCGCCGCAGCCGGCGCACTGTCAAAGGCTGGCTATGCCGTGGTGCCGATGAACGATATCGCCGGCATGGCCGTGATGCGCACCGTCGCGATGCTCGTCAACGAAGCGGCAGACGCGGTGAATCAGGGCGTCTGCACGAGCGCTGATCTCGATCTCGCGATGGAGAAGGGCGTGAACTATCCGCTCGGGCCGCTCGCGTGGGGCGAGCGCATCGGCATTGCACGCATTCACGATGTGTTGCGCCATCTCGCAACGCATTACGGCGAAGACCGCTATCGCGCATCGCCGCTGATTTCGGCTCTGCGCTATTCGGGCCAGCGCTTCCACTAAAGCGAATTCGCGTCATTCATCGATCATTCATTCAATCATGCAGGAGACAACCGTGGTCCAATCCATTGCACAGCAAGGCGAACTGGAACCGATCGAGCGCGCGAGCCGTGACGAACTACAGGCGCTGCAACTCGAACGCCTGAAGTGGTCGTTGCGACACGCCTATGAGAACGTGGCGCACTATCGCCGCGCATTCGATGCGGCAGGCGTGCATCCGGATGACCTGCGCGAGCTGTCCGATCTCGCGCGGTTTCCGACCACGACGAAAACCGATTTGCGCGACAACTATCCGTTCGGGCTCTTCGCGGTGCCGCGCGATCAGGTCGTGCGTGTGCATGCATCGAGCGGCACGACGGGCAAGCCGACAGTGGTCGGCTACACGGCGAAGGACATCGACACATGGGCCAATGTCACCGCGCGTTCGATTCGCGCCGCGGGCGGGCGCAAGGGCGATACGCTGCACAATGCATTCGGCTATGGCCTCTTCACGGGCGGTCTCGGCATTCATTATGGCGCGGAACGTCTGGGCTGCATGGTCGTGCCCATGTCTGGCGGGCAGACCGAGAAGCAGGTGCAACTGATCCGCGACTTCGAGCCGAAGATCATTCTCGTCACGCCGTCGTATATGTTGAATCTGCTCGACGAGATGGCGCGCCAGGGCATGGACCCGGCGAATACGTCGCTCAAGATCGGCATCTTCGGCGCAGAGCCGTGGAGCCAGGGCTTGCGCAGCGAGATCGAAACGCGCGCGGGCATTCAGGCGCTCGATATCTACGGGCTGTCGGAGATCATGGGGCCGGGCGTCGCGTGCGAATGCATCGAAACGAAGGATGGTCCGACCATCTGGGAAGATCATTTCTATCCCGAGATCATCGATCCGGTAACGGGAGAAGTGCTTCCTGAAGGCAGCACGGGCGAACTCGTTTTCACGTCGCTCACGAAGGAAGCGATGCCGATGATCCGCTATCGCACGCGCGATCTCACGTCGTTGCTGCCGCCGAGCGCGCGTTCGATGCGCCGTCTCGCGAAGATCACGGGCCGCTCGGACGACATGCTGATCATTCGCGGCGTGAATGTGTTCCCGAGCCAGATCGAAGAATTGATTCTCGCGATTCCGCGCCTGAGCGGCCAGTATCAACTGTGCGTATCGCGCGAGGGTCACATGGATTCGCTGTCCGTTTCCGTGGAAGCTCGCGCCGAAGTCTGCGCGACGTTGAACGACAGCGAGCGTGCCGGTCTCTCGCGCGAGCTTCAAAGCCGCGTCAAGACGATGGTCGGTGTGTCGACGCAAGTGCGCGTGCTCGATTCCGGCGAGCTGCCGACGACCGCCACGGGCAAAGCGAAACGCGTGCTCGACCTGCGTCCCGCGACCGTCTAAAAGCCCTGTTTCTTTAAGCGCCTCGCGTTCCGCGAGGCGCAATCCGCTTCCCACCAATTGGCGCTCGCGCTCCAATTTCGGTGCGGCCTCGCATTCTTCTGCAGAAATCCTTCCGCATAAACCCTCGCAACCGTTTGCGCGAATTGTTTTGTAAGCTTCTGTTGTGTCATCGTAGCGGGTGCATTCGCGCAGTAGTCGAAGAGTATTCGAATAACGAACACCAAACGGGGCAGGCAGAATTTAGATGTGGATCGTCAGACTCGCGCTCAAGCGCCCGTACACGTTCATCGTCCTGTCGCTGCTTTTGCTGATCATCGGTCCGCTCGTCATCCTGCGCACACCGACCGATATCTTTCCGAACATCGATATTCCTGTCGTCAGCGTCATCTGGTCGTACACGGGCTTGCCGCCCGATCAGATGGAGCGGCGCATCACGCTGAACTACGAGCGCGGCTTGTCGGTGGCGGTGAACGACATCGAGCATATAGAGTCGGAATCGCTGCCGGGCATCGCGGTGATTCGCATCTACTTCCAGCCGAACGCGAACGTCGATGAAGCGATCGCCGAGATCACCGCGCTCTCGCAGACGCAATTGCGCTCGCTGCCGCCGGGCATCACGCCGCCTAACATCCTGCGCTTCAACGCATCGACGGTGCCCATTTTGCGGCTCGCGTTGTCGTCGGCGGAACTCACCGAGCAGCAGCTTTACGACTTCGGCAACAGCTTCCTGAAGACGCAACTCGCGACCGTGCAGGGCGCATCGGTGCCGCTGCCTTATGGCGGCAAGCAGCGGCAGATCATGGTCGATATCGACTCGCGCAAGCTGCAGGCGAAGAACCTCGCACCCACCGATGTCGTCAACGCGATCAGCGCGCAGAATCTCATTCTGCCCACGGGCACGACGAAGATCGGCTCGACGGAATACTCGGTCGGCCTGAACGCGAGTCCCGGTTCGATCGAAGGGCTCAACGACATACCGATCCGCACGGGTCCGGGCGGCACGATCTATATCAAGGACGTCGCGCATGTGCGCGATGGTTTTCAGCCGCAGACCAATATCGTGCGCGTGGACGGCACGCGCGCATCCTTACTCACGATCAATAAGAGCGGCAATGCATCGACGCTCGATATCGTCGCGCGCGTGAAGAACCTGTTGCCGACGTTACGCGGCATGGTGCCCGAGTCGCTCAGGATCGAACCGGTAGCGGATCAGTCGCTCTTCGTTCGCGCATCGGTGTCGGGCGTTTTGCGTGAAGCGGTGATCGCGGCGGGGCTGACTGCGTTGATGGTCCTGCTCTTCCTTGGAAGCTGGCGCGCGACGCTCATCATCGCGATCTCGATACCGCTGTCCATGTTGACGTCCATCGTCGCGCTGTCCGTGATCGGGCAGACCATCAACATCATGACGCTCGGCGGTCTCGCGCTCGCGGTCGGCATTCTCGTCGACGACGCGACAGTTGCAATCGAAAACATCAGCCAGAACCTGGAAGAGGGCAAGGAACTGGAGCAGGCGATTCTCGATGGCGCACAGCAGATCGCCGTGCCGACGCTCGTATCGACGCTCTCGATCTGCATCGTGTTCATCCCGATGTTCCTCCTGACCGGCGTAGCGCATTACCTCTTCGTGCCGATGGCCGAGGCCGTCGTGTTCGCGATGCTCGCGTCGTACTTCTTCTCGCGCACGCTGATCCCGACGCTCGCGAAATACCTGTTGCGCCATCACGAGCACATGGGCGGCGATGTCGAATCGATGAAGGGCTCGCGCAATCCGTTCGTGCGCATCCATCTCGCGTTCGAGCGCCATTTCGAATCCGTGCGCAATCGCTATCGACGTTTTCTCGAAGCGCGCCTCACGCATCCGGGACGCTTCGCGGCGCTCTTCCTGTTGTGCTGTCTGCTCTCGCTCGGGCTTGCACCGTTCCTCGGACGCGACTTCTTTCCGTCGATCGATTCGGGCGTGATCGCCCTGCATTTGCGCGCGAAGACCGGCACGCGTATCGAGGAAACGGCGGCGCTCACCGATCGAGTCGATGCACGCATCAGGCAACTGATTCCACGCGGCGAGATTCGCTCGATCATCGACAACATGGGCTTGCCGGTGTCGGGCATCAACCTCTCGTACAGCAACACGGGCACGGTCAGTTCCGCCGACGCCGACGTGCTCATCAGCCTGAACGAAAATCACGCGCCGACCGAAGGCTATATCCATGAATTGCGAAAGCGCCTGCCGCAAGAGTTCCCCGGCGTGACGTTCTCGTTTCTGCCCGCGGATATCGTCAGCCAGATTCTCAACTTCGGCGTGCCCGCGCCCATCGACATAGCCATCACCGGACGCGATGCGCAGGCCAATCGCGCGCTCGCGAACCGCTTGCTGGAAAAGATTCGCCGCGTGCCGGGACTCGTCGATGCGCGCATCCAGCAGCCGTCCGATCTGCCGTCGATCAATGTCGAAGTTGATCGCACCAAGGCGCTGCAAGCGGGCTTCACGCAGCGCGATGTCGCGAACAATTTGCTCATCACGCTTTCGGGCAGTCAGCAGACGACGCCTACCTTCTGGCTCAATCCCGTGAACGGCGTGAGCTACAACGTCATCACCACGGCGCCGCAATACGACATGGACTCGCTGCAATCGGTGGCGAACATTCCCGTCACGTCCGCGAGCGGCAAGACGAATATTCTCGGCGCGCTCGCATCGCTGTCGCGCAGCGCGCGCGATGCGGTCGTCTATCACTACAACGCGCAGACCACGATCAATCTCTATGCGACGACCGAGCGGCGCGACCTCGGCGCGGTGTCCGACGACGTGCAGCGCATCATCGACGAAGCGCGCGGCGAGTTGCCCAAGGGCTCGTCGATCGACATGCGCGGCCAGGTCGAGACGATGAACGGATCGTTTTCCGGTCTCGCGTTCGGCCTCATTCTCGCGGTCGTGCTCGTGTATCTGCTGATCGTCGTGAACTTCCAGTCGTGGCTCGATCCGTTCATCATCATCACCGCATTGCCGGGCGCGCTCGCGGGCATCGTGTGGATGTTGTTCCTCACGCACACGACGCTGTCGATTCCCGCGCTGACGGGCGCGATCATGTGTATAGGCATCGCGACCGCGAACAGCATTCTCGTGGTGAGCTTCGCGCGATCGGCGCTCGCCGAGCATGGCGATGCAGTGCGTTCCGCGCTCGAAGCGGGCTATTCGCGCTTCAGGCCCGTGCTGATGACGGCGCTTGCAATGATGATCGGCATGGTGCCGATGGCGATCGGCCTCGGCGAAGGCGGCGAGCAGAATGCGCCGCTCGGGCGCGCGGTGATCGGCGGACTGATGGTCGGCACGATCGCGACACTGTTCTTCGTGCCGGTCGTGTTCTCGATGATCTACCGGCGCATGGAAGCGCGCGGCAAGGGACCGGACGCGGCGGCCAGAGAAGCGGCGCAATAGAACGAATCAATAAGCAATCGATACGTGGGTGGAGCAAGGATGAAAGAGCAGGGCTCGCAAAGATCGGGCAATCAGCGACGCGGGCGCTTATGGCTCGTGATCGCGCTCGTGGTGGTCGTCGTGCTCGTCGCGCAAGGCATATGGTCGCGGCGCGCGGCGCATGCGGAACTCGAGCGCGATGCGAACGAGCATGGCGTGCAGACGGTCGAGGTCATCAAGCCGGCTCGCATGAAGGCATCGCAGGATCTCGTGCTCGCGGGCGATATCCGCGCGTTCTCCGATGCGCCGATCTTCGCGCGCACGAACGGCTATCTGAAGCGCTGGACCGTCGATATCGGCACGAAGGTGAAGAAGGGCCAGTTGCTCGCGGAGATCGATGCGCCCGAGATCAACGATCAGCTTCGTCAGGCCCGCGCCGATGCGCAAACGGCGCGCGCGAACTATCTGCTGGCGAAGACGACTTCGGAACGCTGGGCGCAGATGCTGAAGAACAACTCGGTGTCGCGTCAGGAAACCGATGAGAAGAATGGCGACATGCTCGCGAAGGAAGCCGCGCTGAATGCGGCGCAGGCGAACGTGTCGCGGCTCGAACAGCTCGTGTCGTTCCAGAAGATCTATGCGCCATTCGATGGCGTCGTCACGGCGCGCAATACCGATGTCGGCCAGTTGATCGATGCCGGCAGCGGCGTAGCGGGCCGCGAGCTTTTTCATATTCAGGATGCGTCGACGTTGCGCGTGTTCGTCGATGTGCCGCAGGCGTATGCGCGCATGATCACCGTCGGCTTGCCCGCGGATCTGCTGCTCAACGAGGAACGCAATCGCAAGTTCGAGGGCATCACGGTGCGCACGTCGGGCGCGGTCGATCCCGTCGCGCGCACGATGCGTGTCGAAGTCGATGTGAAGAACCCGACCGGCGAGTTGCTCGCGGGCGCCTATGCGCAGGTGCGCTTTCGTCTCACGAGCGCGAATCCTTCTTTCACGCTGCCGGGCAATGCGCTACTGTTTCGGCCCAATGGCGTGCATGCCGCGAGCGTCGATGCGAACAATCGCGTGAAGCTTCTGCCGATCACGCTCGGCACGGACTACGGCACGCGCGTGTCCATCGTTTCCGGTCTGAATGGCGATGAGCGCGTGATCGTGAATCCGCCCGATTCGATCATCGACGGTGCGGCGGTTCGTATCGGCCGCTCGGACACGGGCGCGGGTGCTAGCGGGGCTGCGCGCGGCGGAGCGGCGAAGGCGGAAGGAAACGAATCGTGATGATGCGCGCATCGGTCAGAATCGTAGGATGGCTAACTATTGCCGTATCGGCCGGCTGCGCTGTGGGCCCGGATTATGTTCGGCCCGACGTGCCGGTGCCCGTCGCGTACAAGTCGCAGACGCCGCTCGATCTGCCCGAGGCCGCATCCGCTGCGGCATCGCAGGACTGGAGGCCCGCGCAGCCCGCCGACGCGACGCCGCGCGCGCCCTGGTGGCAGGTTTATGGCGATCCGCAATTGAACGCGCTCGAAGAACGCGTCGTGACTGCGAACCAGACCGTTGCCGCGGCTGCTGCTCGTTATCGCGGGGCACGCGCCGCGGCCGCGCAGGCGCGTTCGGCTTACTTCCCGACGATCACCGCGAACGCGGCATTCAACCAGTCGCGCGTGTCGTCGAACGTGCTGTACAAATCGAGTGCGGGCGTGACCGTGCCCGACTATCTGATCGACGCGCAAATCTCCTGGGAGCCGGATCTGTGGGGGCGCATCTCGCGTGCGGTCGAAGGCGGCCGGGCGGAAGCGCAGGCGAGCGCCGCGGACCTGCAAAGCGCGATTCTGTCGATGCAGGCCGAGCTTGCGACCAACTACTTCGATTTGCGCGGCACCGTCGAAGAAGAGCGGCTGCTGGATGCCACGCTGCAAGCCTATGAGAGAGCGCTCGCACTCACGCGCGATCGGTTCGCGGGCGGTGTCGCGGCGGAATCGGACGTGGCGCAGGCGGAGGAGCAGTTGCGCGCGACGCAGGCGCAACGCATCGATTTGGAGACTACACGCACGAGCCTCGTCAACGCGATCGCGATTCTTGTCGGCGAGAATCCGTCGAACTTTACCCTCGATGTCGCGCCGCTCAACGAAGCGCATTCGCCGCATCCGTCGGCGGCGCTCGCGGTGTTGCCGCTCAGCGTGCCGTCCGCGCTGCTCGAACGGCGGCCGGATATCGCAGCGGCGGAACGGCGCGTTGCCGAAGCGAATGCGCGCGTTGGCGTGGCGACGGCGGCGTTCTTTCCGAACCTGCTGCTCGCCGCGACAGGCGGTCTCGAAGCGACGCGCTTTTCGTCGTGGCTCGAAGCGCCGAGCCGCTTCTGGTCGCTCGGTCCCCAGCTTGCGTTCACGGTGCTCGATTTCGGCGGACGGGCGGCGGCCCGCGATGCGGCGCGCGCTGCCTATGACGAGAACGTCGCTGATTACCGGCAGACGGTGCTGATTGCGTTCAGGCAAGTGGAAGACAACCTGAACGCGCTGGAAGTGCTGCGCCGCGAAAGCGAAGCACAGCGCGATGCGGTCGATGCCGCCCAGCGCGCGCTCGGCAAGGTGAGCAACCGCTATGAGAACGGCGCGATCACGTATTTGAGCGTTGTGGTGACGCAGGCGATCGTGCTGTCGGATCAGCGCACGGCGGTGGGTATCGAACGGCGGCGTATGGCGGCAAGCGTCGCGCTCGTGAAAGCGCTGGGCGGGGGGTGGACCACGGTTGAGTTGCCGAGCGCGGAGGCGGTTTCGCGGCGTGATTGAATTTTGCGCGATGCGTGCAAAATGCCATTGAGCATTGCGCATGCAAAATGCGCTTTTCCCGGCGCGCGAGACATGCCGGAAAGCAACGTCGAAGCTAGACGAGCAAAAACACACCGCACGCAATCAACGCCGCACTCCAGACCCAATCGACATTGATCCAGCCGCTTCGCAGAAAGCCGAGTCCGCCGCGTTCCTGCACGGACATCGCGAACATGGAAATCGCGGCGATCACGGCGAGCATCGCGCCCGTATGGACGGTCAGCGCGAGCGCGGTGGCTTCGAGCGCCGTATTCGCGACCTGACCAGTACATAACGGCAAAAGCGCCGGCACGAGCATCAGTCCCGCACCGTGCGCACTCGACATCACGAAGGACCACAACGCGAGGCCCGCAAGCCCGGTACGCATGCCGACGGTCGGACGTCCGCGATGTCCGCGCCAGGCGCTCCACACGCCCCAGCCGATCAGCAGCGCCCCGCACGCACGCGCGAGCATGTCGTGGCCGATCGCCATGCCGAGCGTGAGCGCGCCCGCGAGCACGAGCGCGACCGATGCCGCGTGACCCAGCGCGATCGGCACAAGCGACACGAGCGCGACGCGGCGGCTTCGCGCATAAAGACCGAGCGCGACCGCGAAAAGCCATCCCATCGCGGGATTCAGACCGTGAAACGCGCCGAGGCCCGCGGCCGTGACGATGAGCGCGGGCGACGCGGCGTCCATGCGAAGCGGCTCGTCGCGTCTCAGGGATAGCAGTACGAATCCGACGAGCAATCGCCGCCCTGCAGCCGAATCTGATGCGGCCGATGTCCCTTCGGCCAGTCGATGAAGAATTTCTCGTCGACGGTGAGGCCGCCGTTGGGATCGGCGTCGAGCTTCACCATCCATCCGTCGATGCCTTCGGGATAGAACTGCGCATCCACCGCGCCGTAGAGCGAGTTGGTGAAGTAGACGCGTCGGCCATCGCGGCTCACTTCGACCATCTGCGGTCCACCGTTCAACGCGCCGTTCGCGGCGCCCGGATGCGTCGCCCGCGCGACCACGCCGCCGATGCGCACCTTGCCCGTCAGCTTCGGCGCGAAGGGATCGGAGACGTCGTATTGCAGCATGTCGCCCGTGCCCCAGCACGACACGTAGAGAAAGCGGTCGTCCATCGACAGATCGATGTCCGAGACGAGCGGCGGCACCGCGCCGAAGCCCTTGAGCAGCGGCGGCAGCGCGTCGGCATCGGCGGGTTCGGCGGGAATATCGATGATCTTCTTCACCGCCCATTTGTCCCCGTCGCGATACCAGGTCCAGATCGACGACGACAGATCCTTCAGGCTGATCACGCAATTGACGAAGCCGTATGCCTTGGTCGGATCGTGCGCGGGGCGCAGTTCGAACACGAGCTG
The DNA here is from genome assembly GCF_046030135.1 of Caballeronia jiangsuensis. Taxonomy (NCBI): domain Bacteria; kingdom Pseudomonadati; phylum Pseudomonadota; class Betaproteobacteria; order Burkholderiales; family Burkholderiaceae; genus Caballeronia; species Caballeronia jiangsuensis. Next base: position 40,913 of record NZ_JAQQDB010000052.1, on the reverse strand, counting down.
ATATTCGTCGCCGAAGTCGATCTCCTGAATGTGCCTGCGCTTCGTGAAGTCCCAGAAATGCAGCTTGCGCCCGTACTTCGCGCCGAGCAGCAGGTCGGGCACGAGGCCGTTCTCGAAGGTATCGGGCGTGCCCCATTCGCTCGTGACCATCGTGTCGTAGCCGAGATGCCACCAGCCGTCATACGCGAGTTGCTGCGGGCCGCGATCGACTTCCCAGCGGCCGAGCGGATCGAAGCTTTGCTGATCGAGCATCAGCACGCCGCCGGGCGCCTTGCCTTCGGCATTGCCGAGCGCGGTGATATAGATGCCGCCCGGCCCGCAGTGCACCGTGTGCGGCCGCGTATAGCCGGTCTTTTCCGCGAGCTCTTCGGGCTCGATCGTTTTCACGATGACGGGCTTCTTCGGATCGGGCTTCGTATCGATGATATGAATGCGCGACGAGCGCAGCCCCGGCACGACGAGATAGCGCCGCTCCATATGCGGATGCGGCGCGTTCGGGCACAGGCACGACGAGCACGCGTTCCAGCCGAAGTGATGCAGTTCGTCGCCGGTATCGGGCATCGCGATTTCGCCGACGATTTTCGTGTAGTCCGGCGAATCCGGATCGACATCGACGACGGCGATCTTGTCGGGCGTCTGGCGCTCGGGATCGAACGTCGCGACGTAGGCCAGCGTTTCGCGCGGCGCTTTCGCCGCGAGCCGCGGGGAAGGGTAGAAGCTCGGATCCGGTTTCCATGTCGCCATGCTGCGTCTCCCGATTTGTGTGGTCGTCGATTCGCTTGCAAAAGCACTATAGGACACAAGCACGCGACACGCTTCCGATGCACTCACGGCGCAAAGCTGCTTTTCTGCTTTGCTTTCGCACGACGCGTGATTCGCCGGGGAAAACAGCGCCTAAACTATAGGCATCGCCCCTGGACCGAAAGAGGAGGTAACGATGGCCGAGCCGATGATCAGCCTGATGGCGGGAGTCGTTCTGGTGCTATGCGTCGCGGTGGTTCTCGTGATGCATCACCGGCACCCGCATATTCCCGTTCCGAAGGCGCGCTGGCTGGATACGCATCCGCCGCGCGACTGGCGGCACAGGCATTGACCTGCAGCGGGACGTGAATTAAACGGTTAGGGCGCCGGCATCGACCGGCGCTATTTTTTGCGCAGTGCAAAACGCATCAGCGACGCGGCCCTTTCATCGCCTCGGCTTCCATCGCGGCGTGCCATTCCTCGCTGTTCTCGATCGGGTCCATGCCTTCATCGATGAACGCGGACGCGCGCTCCGCCACCGAGCGTGTTTCCTCGTCGGTTTCGTCGTCGATGACGCTGTCTTCGTCGGCGGGCGGCTCCAGCATGTCCTGCAGCATTGCCTCCAGTTCGGGCGTATCCCACGGCTCGCCGCGCTGCTTTTTCTTCTTGATGTAGTGCCGGATTTCGGCATCCTGCTCGGATGTCAGCGGAAGCCCGCGGAAGGTGCGGTTGGCGTCTAAGTCACTCATGTTCGTTCCTCTCGCGCATAACCTGTGATGCGTTGGCAAGCGCCTCAAGTGTAACGCCGTTCGTGCGCAGGTAAAAACGGGCGATATTCAGCCGAGCGGCGGCAGGCGTCTTTCGATCGGCGTCGCTTTCACGATGGCCGTGCTCGTCGCGGCGCGCTCGGTCACTTTCCCGAGGATGTCGTCGAGATGCTCGATCGAGCGCAGATAGAGGCGGCACACGAAGCAGTCGTCGCCCGTCACCTTGTCGCACTCGACGAACTCGGGAATGCGCCGGATTGCTTCCTCGACGAGATGCAACTGCCCGGGCAGCGGCTGCACGCGCACGATCGCCTGCAGCGTGTAGCCGAGCGCGCGCGGATCGATATCGACGGTGAAGCCGCGAATCACGCCTTGCGTTTCGAGCCGGCGCATGCGCTCGGCCGTGCTCGGCGCCGATAGCCCGACGCGTTTCGCCAGTTCGCTCACCGCGATGCGCCCGTCGCTCGCGAGCACGGCGATGAGTTCGCGATCGATGGCGTCGATCCCCGTCTGCGGCATGCTGCCCAGGTTTTTTCCCATGATGGCCTTCGATTCAAAGGTCGAAAGATGTCGATGCCTAATTTTAGGCATGGTTTTGGGCAGAGCGCATCGATAGACTTGAAACCATCGGAATTGCATGACGGGAACGAGATGAACACGGAAAGAATCAACGCGCGCTTCGCCGGCGCATCGAACGCGCATGAACTGCGTCGCGGCGCAATCGAGATGTCGCTCGCGATGCTGATGTCGGGCACGATCGGCTGGCTCGTCGTGTCGTCGGGGCAGACGCCCTGGAACGTGGTGTTTTTCCGCTGCGTGTTCGGCGCGGCGACGCTCGTCGCGGTGTGCGCGGCGCTCGGCTTTCTGAAGAAGCGCTATTTCTCGTGGCGCATGATCGGGCTTGCCGCGCTAGGCAGCGTTGCGATCGTCGGCAACTGGCTCTTGCTGTTCGCCGCGTATTCGCGCGCGTCGATCTCGATGGCGACGACCGTCTACAACACGCAGCCGTTCATGCTCGTCGCGCTGGGCGTTATCGTGCTGCGCGAGCGCGTGTCGGCATCGACGATCGCGTGGCTCGGCGTTGCATTCATCGGCCTCGTGATGGTGGTGCGCGTCGAGCCCGCCGTGCTGGCGATGCCGGGGCAATACTTGGAAGGCATCGCGTATGCGCTCGGAGCGGCCTTTCTGTACGCGATATCGTCGATCGTCACGAAGCGCCTGAAGGGCACGCCGCCGCATCTGATCGCGATGCTGCATGTGCTGTTCGGCATCGTCATGCTCGCGCCGTTCGCGCGCTTCGCAGAGACGCCCGCGTCGATCGGCGGCTGGTCCGATCTCGTCGTGCTCGGCGTCGTCAACACGGGGCTCATGTACGTGCTGCTCTACGGCGCGATCCAGAAGCTGCCGACCGCGACCACGGGCGCGCTGTCGTTCATCTATCCGGTGGTGGCGATCGTCGTCGACTGGCTCGCGTTCGGGCAAAGGCTCGCGTGGCTGCAAGTGGCCGGCGCGGTGCTCATTCTGCTCGCGGCGGCGGGGGTGAATCTGCAGTGGCGGATCGTGCCGCGCAGACCGAACCCGTAAGCCGCACGACGACTACGCCGCGCGCGGCAGATCGCGCAGCGCCTCGGGATGCGCGACGGCCACGCGCAGGAGCGTTTGAGCTGCGCCCGTTGCATTGCGGCGGCCTTGTTCCCAGTCCTGAATCGTGCGCACGGAGACGCCCAGCAGGGCAGCGAATTCCGACTGAGACACGCCGACCTTCGCACGCGCCAACGCCGCGAAGGTCGGCTCGATGCGGGTGGTTTGTGCCGCGCGGCCCTTCTTCATGTCCCGCACCGATTGAAGAAGGTCGGCCTGAAATTTCTCGAGTTCCTTATCCATGTTGAATCGCCTCTCGAAGCTGGTTGAGGAAAGCCGTTGGCAGATTGTCGAATTTGGCTTTCGAGTACGCGATCAGCAGCCAAATTTCGCCGTCTTCAAGGATGTTGTAGTAGATGACGCGCGCGCCACCGCGTTTTCCTTTGCCCGGCGTGGTCCAGCGGACTTTGCGTAATCCTCCCGAACCTGGAATCACCGCGCCCGCGAGCGGGTTGTTCGCAAGCCATACGATGAACGCCTCACGTTCAGCGTCTTGCCAGATCTCGGCGGCATAGCGCTGAAAAACTGCTGTTTCGATGATCGAGTACATCGCGGCATTATACGGCATTGCCGTATAGAGACGAGTGAACGCGACGCGAGTCGGTTCAACGTGAAATGCCATGTCGTATAGAATGGCGCCCCTTTCCGACTACATCGAAATTCGCGCCATGTGGTTCAAGAACCTTCAGCTTCACCGTCTCCCCGCACACTGGTCCGTCACGCCGCAGCACATGCAGCAATGGCTCGCGCCGCTCGCGTTCAGCGCGGCGTCGAGTATCGAGAACGAGCGGCGCGGCTGGGTCTCGCCGCGCGGCGACGATGAACTCGTCTACACGGCGAATCGTCAGATGCTCATCGTCTATCGCGCGGAGAAGAAGCTCTTGCCCGCGTCGGTCGTCACGCAGTTCGTGAAGGAACGCGCGGCCGAGATTGAAGAGCAGCAGGGCTTCAAACCGGGCAGAAAGCAGTTGCGCGAGCTGAAAGAGCAGATCACCGACGAACTCCTGCCGCGTGCATTCAGCATTCGCCGCGACACGCGCGTCTGGATCGATCCGGTGAACGGCTGGCTCGCGATCGATTCGTCGTCGGCGACGGTGTGCGACGACATCATCGGCTTGCTGGTGAAGTCCGTCACCGATCTGCCGCTCGCCAGCGTGCGCACCGCGCGCTCGCCCGTTTCCGCGATGACCGATTGGCTGCTGTCGGGCGAAGGTCCCGCGGGCTTTACGCTTGATCGCGACACCGAACTGCGCTCGACCGGCGAAGGCAACGCGACCGTCCGCTACGTCGGCCACGCGCTCGAAACCGAAGACATGCGCCGCCATATCGAAGCGGGCAAGCAGTGCATGCGTCTCGCGATGACATGGGACGACCGCGTTTCCTTCGTGCTGACGCCATCGCTCACGTTGAAACGTGTAAGCGCGCTCGATGTCATCAAGGAAGCCGCCGATCCCACCGCGGCGAACGACGACGAACGCTTCGAATCCGACTTCATCCTGATGACGGGCGAGCTCGCGCGCATGCTGTCGGCGCTGACTGACGCGCTGGGCGGCGAAGAAGACCTGCGCGCGGCCGCGTAGGAGCCCGGATCAGGCGGACGGCGACGGTGAGAACGCGTAGCCGTTCTTGCCGTTGCGCTTGACGGTGTACATCGTTTCGTCGGCGGCGGCGACGAGCCGCCAGTAATCGTTGACGCGGTCCGGGAAGCTCGCGATCCCGATGCTCGCGCGCACGATTGACAGCCCCATCTGCGCATCGGTCTCGCCGACGCACGCGATGATTCGTTGCGCGATCACGGCCAGCTCGCCGTCGTTCGAAAACTCGCTCACGAGCAGCGCGAATTCATCGCCGCCGATACGCGCGACCAGATCGCCGCCGCGCACCGCCTGACGAAATCGACGTGATACCGCGATCAGGAATTCATCGCCGATGCGGTGTCCATGCGTATCGTTGACGCGCTTGAAGCCATCGAGATCGATATACAGCACCGCGATGCGCGCCGAGCCGCGCGCGCCGCTCGCCAGCGCGTTCGCCGCTTCCTCCAGCGCCGCGAAGAGCTTGCGGCGATTGGGCAGGCCCGTCATCGGATCGTGCAGCGACGCCTGCTCGAACTCGTTCGACAGGCCGAGCAGTTGCCGGTTGCGCTTCGCATACATGCCGAGCGCGGTGATGAGCACGCCGAAAACGATCGCCGATAGCGCGATCAACGTGTGCGACACGCTCAGAATGCGCTCGCGCACGTCCGCGCTCGCGCGATCGCGCTCGGTGCGCCACCAGGCGTAAGTCGAATCGAGCGCGGAACTCGCTTCGCCGAGCGCGATGGCGGGCGAGAGCACGGCCAGCGGCACGGAAGGCGCCGACATCGGGCTCGCCGACACCAGCGCGTGCAGCGACGCGAGCCGTGCCGCCAGTTCGATGCGCGACTCGCGATAGGCGGCCTGACGCTGGGCATCGCCGGCGGGGGCGTTCTGCAGGGACAGCGCGGCGGCACGCGCGGTATCGGCGCGCTCGACCGCTTCGAGCACGAGCCCGACGTACTCCTGCTGCAGTTGCGCGGAAAAGATCGCGCGGATCTGCATCGCGAGGAACAGCAGGCCGATCAGCAGGCACAGCAATGCGGCGCCCGCGAGCGGCGCGGGGCCGGGCACGCGCATGCGCACGAGCGCATGCCGCACACGGCCCGCCAGCGTGTCCTCAGGGGCGTGAATACTCCTCTCGCTGACGGTTCGGGACATTGTGTCGATAGCTCACTCGATGGAAAAACGCGCCCATGCGCGCGAACAACCCGCCCTCGGGCTTCGCGCGCGGCTGCTGGTGTTTGCGCGCCTGTGCGTACGGATCGGCGTTGCCGCGATTGACGGCGGCCCGCTGCGTCGCCGATGGCGTGCCGCGGCGTTGCACGGCGGCGCTCTGTACGGGCGCGGCGGCGGATGCGTCGGTTTGTTGTGCCTGCGCGGACACGGCGGCCGTCGCGAGGGCCGTGTCCGCGCCGGTATCGGCGACTGTGGTTTCGTCGGAGGCGTCGGCGGCCGGCGCGTTGTCCGCGAGCGATGCCGTATCGATGGGCGCAGGCGCTTCGTTCGACGCATAGGGAAGCGCGCCGGTCAGAGGCGTCTCGACGGCGCCCGCCGACTGCGTCTGCGCGGCAATGGCGGGTTGGTCGATGCCGAGCGTCCGGCGCGCGCTCGCCATCGCTTCGGCGTACACGCGCTGGTCGTGGTTGAACCACATGCCGTACGCGACGGTGCCGAGCACGCCGATGCCGAGCGCGGTCGCCGATGCCATCCACAGCGCGAGTCGCCCGAAACGCAGCGGTGTGCGCAAGGGGCCGGGATCGTCGTCGTAATCGATTGCAGGCTCGGGCGGTTGAATGACAGTGGGATCATTCGCGGGACTTGCACGATCCGCGATGCTCTCTTCGGGTAGCTTTGCGTGCTGAGGCATGACAGCGCTCTCCAGAACGTATTCGTCAGACAGCGGACCGGCGCGGACGCAGGGCGCGCGCTCAGTCCGGCACTTGCCCCGCGCGTCCCGTCATTTGGACGATGAACGCGCCGCGGCGACGTCGAACGTGACAGCCGAATGCCGGTTCAGCCTGCACTGCCGGGCCAATTTTTGCCAAACAATGTAACTCGCGCCACATACCGCCACAATTAGGGACGGCGATGAGGCGCGGGAACGAAGACGCGGATTAGCGCGTTCGATGCTCGGCGAAATGGGCGCTGGCGGGGCCGGACGGACCAGTGCGCGGTGATTTCACCGCATCGCACGACGCGACGGCGAAGCAAGTTCGGCCTCTAATACAGCATTCTTCATTCCAGCCCCGATTTGATGAACGGTGCATGCATCATTCTTCAGAGGAAGTTCCCGCGCGTATGTGAGGTCGCGCACATACGCGCGCGGCGAGATTTCGAATGTGGAGCGCGCGCCACACTCCGTCAGCGCCGTTTCGCCGACACGACGAGCGCGATGCCGCCGAGTATCGCCACCGCGCTCGCGGCGAGCCGTGCGGTCAGCGGCTCCCCCAGCAAAAGCACGCCGCCCGCCGCCGCGATCACGGGCACGCTCAGTTGCACCGTGGCGGCCGTCGCGGGCTTCAGCCCTTTCAACGCCGCGTACCAGATGACGTAGCCGAGCGCCGAGGTCAGCGCCCCCGATGCGGCGGCGTAGGCGAGGCCCGGGGCGTCGAAGCTCGCGAACGGCCACGCGAGCGCCGACACGGCGAGCGCGAAGGGCAGCGCGCGCATGAAGTTGCCGGTCGTTTCGGCGACGGGGTCGGACCTGCCGCGTCCGCGCAGCGAGTAGACGCCCCAGCCGATGCCCGCCGCGATCATCAGCGCCGACGAAAACGGATCGGGCGCGGCGAGGCCCGGCAGCACGAGCCACACGAGTCCGCCGAGCGCGAGCAGCAAGCCGAGCCATTGCATCGCGGCGAGACGTTCGCCGATCGCGATGCCGTAGCCGATCATCGTCGCCTGCACCGCGCCGAAGAGGAGCAGCGCGCCGGTGCCCGCCGCGAGCCGCACGTAGGCATAGGAGAACGGCGCCGCGTAGACGGTCAGCGCGAGCGCCGATACCCAGTTCCCGGCGCGGCGCGTATCGGCGCGAGCATGGCTGATGCGCGCGCGCAGCATGACCCACAGCACGAGCGCCGCCGACGCGATGCGCACGAGCGTGAAGCTCGCCGCGTCGATCTGCGTGCCTTTGAGCGCGAGACGGCACAACAGCGAGTTGCCGGCGAAGGCGAGCATCGCGACGACGGTGAGCATCGCGATGCGCGCGCCATGCGACGGGCTCGCGGATGAAGCATCGAAATCGGACTTGGACATCGGCAGCGCGATGGACGAGGGCGCCTCACTCTAGCGCAGTCGCGTCAGCCCGTGGTGAAAGGCTGCGGCGGCGCATCGCCTTCGGTGCCGAAGCGCTCGAATTCGGAGATCACCTGCGCGCCGAAAAGCAGCAGCGTGGCGAGCGCCTCCAGGCTGAACAGCACGACGATCGACGTCGTCAGCGAGCCGTACACGACGCTCACCTGCGAGAGCGTCGCGAAGTACCACACGAGCACATGGCGCGTGATTTCCCAGAGCACGGCCGCCGTCACGCTGCCGAGCAGCGCGAGCCGCAGCGACGGCCTGCCGACCGGCATCACGAGATAGATCGACGTCAGCACGAATATCTCGCCCGCCACACCGAGCAGATAGAGCAGGAGCCGCGACACGCCCTTGAGCGACACCTCGACGCCGAGCAGATCGACGCTGTTGCTGCCCATCGCCTGAAGGCCGTTCGACACGAGCGTCACGATCAGCATGCCGACGCCGAGAAACAGGATGTAGCAGTAAGGCAGGAGCGCCGAGAGCAGAAAGTGCCGCCGCCGGATCGCGACGCGATGCACGAAGATCACCGACATCGCGTTCTCCAGCACGGTGAACGCGAGCGAGCTGAAGAAGATCATCGTGACGAGCAGCAGCCAGCCGAGCACCGCGCGATGCGCGAGGAAGTTGGCGAGTTCGCGCACGACGGCGCGCGCCTGGCCGGGCACAAGCCATTCGAGCAGATGCGCGAGGGTTTCGAGCAGTTCCTGCTGACCGATGAATTTCGACAGCACGATCACGATCAAGATCAGCAACGGAACGATCGACAGGAGCGCGTAATACGCCACCGCGCCCGCGAGCAGCAGGCCCTGGTTCGCGCGGAAAGCCCGCATGGTCCGCATCGCGAAGCCGAACGGATGGCGCGCGACGCTTCTCACCTGAGGGCCCAGCACAGGACCGAGAATCTTCGACATGAAACCTCCGCGGCGCGATGCTGCCCATCCTGTTCCGACGAGCAAGGATCGCTCCCGTGCGCGCAAGCGCCTGTCGGAAGTCCGAAGCGGAAGGTCAGCCCGGGCGACGCGCCTCGCTGCGCGCAGCGGCCTGCTGCGCGGCTTCCTCGAACGCGAGATCGAGCAGGATATCCACTTCGCACGCGGGCAACTCGGTCGCGTCGACGTTGCGCAGTCGGCAGAAAAGCGCGAGCGCCTCGGCTGCGGCGGCGAAGGCGTCGTTCATATCGCGGGAATTAAGGCGTCGTTTTCTCATGGTTCACATAACGGCAGCCGCACGGCCGGACTTTAATGTGCGGCGGCGCAGCGCGCATTGCACTTTCACCTTCCGCTTCTGGATGGATTAACCTAGGTTCATAACACGCGCCCGTCGAAGGCACAGGAGGACACCATGGCCGCATCCCACGCAACCTCCGCCGCCGACGCGCTCGGCGCCGACGCCGAAATCGTCGACGCCGACGAACGCCTCTACAACCACGATCTCGCGCCCGTGCCGCGCGCAAAGCGGACCTGGAACGGCTACAGCATCTTCGCGATGTGGATGTCCGATGTGCACAGCGTCGGCGGCTATACCTTCGCGGCGAGCCTCTTTCTGCTCGGCATCTCCGGCTGGCAGGTGCTGCTCGCGCTGACCATCGGCATTCTCATCGTGTACGTGCTGATGAACTGGGTCGGCAAGCCGAGTCTCAGGCACGGCATTCCGTTTCCCGTGATGGCGCGCGTCTCGATGGGCGTGATGGGCGCGAATCTCGCCGCGCTGATCCGCGGCGTGGTCGGCATCGTGTGGTACGGGGTGCAGACGTATTTCGCGTCGAAGGCCGTCGCGACGCTGCTGCTTCTGTTCGTGCCGTCGGTCGTGGCGTGGCGCGATACGAGCTTCCTGCGGCTCGACATGCTCGGCTGGGTGAGCTTTCTTTTCATGTGGCTGCTGCAGCTCATCATCTTTCAGCGCGGCATGGAGATCATCCGCAAGTTCATCGATTTCTGCGGGCCGGCGGTGTATGTCGTGATGTTCGTGCTGATGGGCTGGATCCTGTATCGCGCGGGTCTCGGCAGCTTGAATCTCACGCTTTCGGGCAAGGTGCTGTCGGGCGACGAGCAACTGCACGCGATGATCAACGCGACCCTGCTCGTCGTGAGCTACTTCGCCGCGCTGCTCCTGAACTTCGGCGACTTCTCGCGCTTCGCGAAGAGCGAGCGGCAAATGAAGATCGGCAATTTTCTCGGCTTGCCGTTCAACTTCGTCGCGTTTGCGATCATCACGGTGATCGTCACGGCGGGCAGCGAGAAGGTGTTCGGCACGATGATCATGGACCCGGTCGAGATCGTCTCGCGTATCGAGAACAAGGTGTGGGTGGCGATCGGCAGCATCACGTTCGTCATCGCGACGATGGGCATCAATATCGTCGCGAACTTCGTGTCGCCCGCGTATGACATCGCCAATCTTTTTCCGAAGCATGTGGACTTCAAGAAGGGCGGCCTGATCGCTTCGATTCTCGCGGTGCTCGTGTGCCCGTGGATCTTCGTCGACAGCCCGAAGGCGATCACGATTTTCGTGTCCGTGTTCGGCGCCGTGCTCGCGCCGATGTACGGCGTGATGATGGCCGATTACTACCTCGTGAAGCGTCAGCAGGTGAAGACCGCCGACCTCTACACGATGCAGCCCGGCGGACGCTTCTACTACGATGGCGGCTGGAACAAGGTCGGGCTCGCGGCGCTCCTCGTGTCGGGCGCGATCTCGGTCGGCTGGGAGCTGTCGACGCAAATGCTCAAGCTCCTGCCGCCGAACAATCTCGGCTGGCTGATCGGCGCGGCCGCCGGCGCGCTGCTCTATGTCGTGCTGATGCGCATGGCGAATCGAAAATAACGCGGCTTTATTTGAGCCACTTGCGCACGTCCTGCTCCCATTCGGGCTGGCCGCAGTTCGGCGGATTCTCCGGGCCGAGCACGGTGATGTAGCCCTTGTCCTTCATGCACGCCTCGTAGGCGCGCACCTGCGTGCAGCGGCCCGCGCCCGCTTTCTTCGCGGCGGCCTTGCATGCGGACATCGAATTGTCCATGCCGCTGAAATCGGCATCGGGACCGGCATCGTTCCATGAGGGCGGATTCGCGCTCGCCGAGAATTCGACGGGCGTGCTGCACGCGGCGAGCATCAGTGCGGCGGCGGGAAGAAAGCACGAGCGGAAAAGTCGATTCATCTGCTTGAACTCCTTTTTCTTAAGCTCTTGTTGAAGGCGCACGATCCGCCGCCTATTATTCCCCGCTGTCGTGACGCGCGTCGCGTTTTTTTATTCCGCCTGGAGCCCCGATGAAACCCATGCCGCTCGCCCGCGTCGTGTCGTCGTGCTTCGCCTTCGCATGGTTGTCGATCGCTTCGCCGGCATTTGCCGACGATGTCTCGTTCGGCGCGAGCCAGCTTTGCGGCTTGCAGAGCGCGCGCCCCGACCGGAACGCCGCCGTGCAGGTGAAAACCGTGCAGGGCAGGAACGGGCCGATCGGCTATGCGCGCTTCGGCCAGGGCACGCCGCTTCTGCTCATCACGGGCTATCGCGCGACGCTCGGCGAATGGAACGCGTATTTTCTCGGCGCGCTCGCGAAGCATCATGAGGTCATCGTGTTCGACAATCGCGGCGTCGGGCGCTCGACGCCGATGGCGGGGCATTACGGCCCCGGCTACGGCATCCGCGACATGGCCGCCGATGCCGCCGATGTCATTGCAGGTCTGAAGCTCGCGCGCGTGGACGTGGTCGGCTGGTCGATGGGCGGCATGATCGCGCAGCAGCTCGCGCTCGATGCGCGCGAGAAGGTCGAATCGCTCACGCTGATCGCGACCGCGCCGCCGGGTCCGGAAGCGGTGCCCTTGACGCCCGAGGTGCAGCAGGTGCTGTCGAGTTCCGGCGCGGACGCGTTTCCCAAAATCATGGCCGTGCTCTTTCCCGCCGATGCCGTCGCGGATGCGTCGAAGTGTTTCGTCGGCGACATGTTCGCGCCGCGCGGCTACAAGGGCCGGCCCGTGCCCGATGCGGTCGCGGATCAGCAGAATCGGGCGATGTCGCAGTGGTTCGCGGATTCCGCCGCCGCCGATCGGCTGCGCCGCTCGCCGGTGCGCACGTTGATCATCGCGGGCGCGAACGACGATGTTCTCGCCGATGCCAACGCGCGCCATCTCGAACAGATGATTCCGCGCGCGACGCTCGATGTGGTCGCGGACGCGGGGCATGCGCTGATGTTCCAGTACCCGATCGAACTGGCAGGACATATTCAGGCATTTGTCAGATATATTAGGTAGGCGCTTAATTCTGAAATTTCTGAGTTTTTTATTTTGAGATTTGCGTCATAGTTGCGAGTCCCAGTATTTGGACTCGCAGCGATATGCAGTCCATCTCGAAATTCTGACTCATGCTCATCATCAGCCTCTTTTTTCGTCGTTCCCCCGCGGCGCTGGACAATCATCGGCATTACGCAGCGCTGCACGGTTATCGCCACGTCTACGTCGAAGCGGCGGACATCTATGAGTCGCCGTCCGCGCAGTGGCTTTTCAGATACGAGACGTTGCTTGGCGAAGCGTGCCGCGCGCAAGACGACGAGATCGTGCTGCTGCTCAGCGAAAACGCCGCGATCGTCGAGCCGATTAGCCTGGAGCCCGCGCTCGGGGCGTCCGACTGGCGGCTCACAAGGCTGGAGAACAGCGAATATCCGCAGTCCGACGTGCAAATCTGGCGCAACACGGCGCGCGTTCGCTCGATGTTGCTGAACGTCGTGCATCGTTGCCGCTTCGGGACCGAGCTGCCCGCCGTCGAAACCGAACTGCTGCGGGAATTCGACTGGGTCCACTGGACCGAGACCTCCCGAGACGAAGCGGGCGAGTTCCACGCCGTCCTTCCGGCATCGGGAGCACACTATCCCGTATGGCAAAGCCGGCGGGTGTTTGCGCTCAGCATCGCCGAGGGTCACAACGATCTGTCGCGCAAGACCGCGCATCCCAGGCTGCGCGAGGCTTTGCTCAGCCATCTGAACGCAACGCGCGAGGACCCGCAGGCGCGCTCGCTCGTGCCGTTCCACGGCGCGCCGCCCCCGCGGACGCAGGCGCTCGACGTCTTCAATCCGGGCCGGCGCATCGCGATTTGCACGCTCTATACGCCGAACGTTGCGCAATATGGCTGCATCGCGGAAGAGCGCATGCGCGCCTATTGCGATCGTCACGGCTATACCCTTTACGTGCATCGTGATGTTCCGGCGCACCTCGGCGCGCGTCTGCCAATTCGTGGCAACTGGGTCAAGCCGTATCTGCTGCTGGACACTCTGCCGCATCACCAGTGGGTCTTCTGGCTCGACGCCGATATCCTCGTCAACGATGTCAGCACGCCGCTCGAACCCCTGTGCGACGGACGCGATATCGTGCTGGCGCGCGATATCGGCAACTGGTTCTTCAATTCGGGCGTGATGGGCTTTCGCCGCACGCACACCAACAGCACGCTGCTCGCGAGCATCGTCGAAGGTATCGAGAACATCGAAGATAAAGAGAATGTCGTGACGGCCCCCGGGGATCAATATCACTTCAACCGCGCGGTCCTCGAACATTCCGGCATGACCAACGACGACGTCTATAGCTTCGTCGAGATCAACACGCCGTGGGGCTTTCGCATGCCGTCGAGTTTTCTCGTGCATTACCACGGCATGTCCGAAGGCATGCGCGTCTTGCTGATGCGCTACGACATCGCGTTGCGCGAGCGGGAACTGGCAGAGGCGGCCTGACCCGTTTGCGCAGCGCGCGGGCGCACCGTGCGAAGCCGCGCCCGCATCAAATCCATCCGCGCATCCAGTGCCACGCGAGCGGGCCGCAGATCACGCCCCAGGTCATCGCGGCGATCACGAGCGCGATCATGACGGCCGCGCTGCCGCAATCCTTTGCCCGTCCGGAAAGTTCATGACGTTCGAGCGATATGCGATCGATCGCCGCTTCGATGCTCGAATTGAGCAGTTCGACGAGCAACACGAGCAGCACCGATCCCGCGAGCAACACGCGCTCGGCGGCGCTCACAACGACCACCGCGGCGATCGGCAGCAGCAGGACAGCAAGGCACACTTCCTGGCGAAACGCGCTTTCCCCGCGCCATGTCGCGACGATGCCCGCCCATGAATGCCGCAGCGCGAACACGGCGCGCATGAGGCCGCGACGCTTGACGTGCGGACCTTGCGCGGATGTGGATGAGGAACTTGTCGAGCGGTTCATGACGGCAATATTACCGCGCTGCCGACTCGAAAACGTTTGCCGATTCATACCGCACGAAGCGGCGATGAATTGGCTTGTCAGGAGATTCGACGGACCTTCATACTTCCCGCAGTCGTGAGGCGCAAGCACTCGCGTCGATAACTAGAAGAGAGCCGGGGATACATCATGAAGTCACGCTTTACCGCTGTTCATCTGCGTTCTGTCGAACTCGCCGATCCGCATCTCGCGCATCTGTACATGGAATGTGTCGATGCCGAAGCGCGTCTGTCCGGTGCGAGCAAGCTCGCGGCGGCGGCCGTCTTCGAGGCCCGCGAAAAGTCGCTCGATAACCTGTGGTCACGTCTCGATGCGCTCGACCCGAGACTGTGCCGCGAGTTGAAACACGCGGTGCAGGACTGGCACGACATCGCGGTGAAGCTGCGCGGCGGCGAATGATTTGAGACGCGCGAGCAGCGCAACGAGACGCTGCGACATTCGCGCGGAAGGCCGTCGCCATTAACCTTTCTCCAACGACACAACGAGAGCGCAGCCGCGCTTTCGACGGAATTAACGGAGAAGGGCAATGGATAACGGTAATGGTACGAACAAATATGCACCGATGCCGGTGGCGTTCTTCGGCATCGGCGTCGGTGCACTCGCGCTCGCGGGCGCATGGCGCGCGGCGGCCCGCGTATGGACGATTCCCGAAGCGATCCCCGTGCTGTTGACGGCGAGTGCGCTCGTCGTGTGGCTCGCGGTTCTCGTCGCCTATGGACGCAAGTGGCTCGTCGAACGCGATGCGGCTGTCGCCGAGATGCGTCATCCGGTGCAGTCTTCGTTTGCGGCGCTCGTCCCGGTATCGATGATGCTCGCCGCGCAAGCCGTGCAGGCCTATTCGCGCGAGCTTGCCATCGCGCTCTTCGTGATCGGCGTAGTGAGTTCGCTCGCGCTCGGCGTGTATCTGCAAGGGCGATTCTGGCAAGGCGGACGCAAACCCGAACTCACCACGCCCGCAATCTACCTGCCGACGGTCGCGCCGAGCTTCGTCGCGGCAACGGCGGCGGCCGGTCTCGGCTTCACGCAACTCGGCATGTTGTTCTTCGGCGCGGGGGTGTTCTCGTGGCTCGCTATCGAATCGATCGTGCTGCATCGCGCGGCCGTGCATGAGCCGCTGCCCGAAGCGTTGCGCCCGAGCCTCGGCATTCAGCTCGCGCCGCCGGTCGTCGGAGGTGTGTCGTATCTCGCGATCACGCACGGCGTGCCGGACACGTTCGCCTACATGATGCTCGGCTATGGCCTCTATCAGGCGCTGATGCTGGCGCGTCTCATCCCGTGGATTCGTCAAAGCACCTTCACGCCTTCGTACTGGGCATTCAGCTTCGGCGCGGCAGCGTTGCCGACGATGGCGATCCGCATGGTCGAACGCGGCGCCACCGGACCGATGGCGTGGATCGCGCCGGTGGCGTTCGTCCTGGCGAACGTGGTGATCGGTTTGATGGTCGCGGGAACGGTGAGGGCGATCGTGCAAGGCAAGCTGCTGCCGGCCGTGAACGTGACAGCGCCGAAGGACAACGTGCTCTCCATCGAACGCCGTGCGGCAGCGGGCTCACGCTGAAGTCATGAGCCATCGGCGGGACTTCACAAGCTCAACACCTCGCCCGAACGCAACGCACGCAGCGAAACCCCCGGCAACGCGGCGCGCAGTTCTTCCAGAATCTGCGCGCCGTGCGGCGGTTTCAGATGCGAAATCAGCAACTCCGCCTTCAGTTCGACGCCGCGCACATCATCCGCGATAAGCCTCGGACAATAATGATGCGCCGCATGCGCCAGCGCGATCTGCGCATCGGGAAACGCGGTCTCGACGATCACATGACGCAATCCGGGCAACGCGCAGACCGCCGCCCAGAACTCGGGATTGGTCGTCGTATCCCCGCTGAAGGCGAGGCACGCTGTCTCCCCGCACACGGCAAAACCCACTGCCGGCACCGTATGCCGCGCAGGCAATGCCATCACGGTGCGCCCGTTCAACATCACGCGCTCGCCAGTCTCCAGCGCTTCGAAGCGCACCCCTGGCGCATCCGGCGAAGGAATGCGCGTGAAGTCCGGCCAGATCAGATTGTTGAAGATATGCGCCTGCAGGATGTCGAGCGTCGCGCGGCTCGCGTGAACGGTCAGCGGCCAGCGCCGCGCGTCGCCCACGGCGTCGATCATGAGCGGCAGATACGCGATGTGATCCAGATGCGAATGCGTGAGAAACACATGATCGATGCGCGCGAGTTCATCGTCGGTCAGGACGGCGACACCCGTGCCGGCGTCGATCAGAATGTCGTCATCGACGAGCAGCGCGGTCGTGCCGCCGGGATCGTCCGCCGCGTCCGGGCCAGTGCTGATCGCGCCGCTACAGCCGAGTACCCGAACATTCATGATGCGCCCCGCCTGATGGTTCATTTCGTATCGAATGCGCTTACGCAATCCCAGTCCTCGGGCAACGCGACGCCGCGCAGCGCATCGATGCGCTTGCGATAGATCGCATACACCTGCCGCTCAGGATACTGCGCCGCGAGCGTCGCGAGTAGGGTTTCCGCCTCATCCCACTCGCGCGCGCGATAGTGGCCGAGCGCCGCGTGCCAGCGCGCGAGCGCATCGGCGTGTTCGTGCGGCGGCCGCGGCTCGAACACCGCGATCGGCGCGACACGTCCCTTCACGCGCACGCGGTCGATCTCGCGGAACACGACATCCGGCACGCGTTCGCGCGTCGCCTCGCCGACGATGATGTCGATGTCGAAGCGCCGCGTGAGTCCTTCGAGCCGCGCCGCGACGTTCACCGCATCGCCCATCACCGTGTACGCCTTGCGCACGGACGAGCCCATGTCGCCGACCGTCATCGGCCCCGTATTGATGCCGATGCCGATCCACAATGTCGGCCAGCCGCGCGTGGTGAGCGTGCGGTTCAGTTCGATGAGCGCCTCGCGCATGCCGAGCGCCGCGGCGACCGCATTGCGCGCATGATCCGGATCGTCGACGGGCGCGCCCCAGAAGCCCATGATCGCATCGCCCATGTACTTGTCGAGCGTGCCGCGATGCGCGCGGATCACCTCGGTCATCGTGCCGAGATACTCGTTCATCAGTTGCGCGAGCGCTTCCGGCTCCAGCGTCTCGGCGATCGCGGTGAAGCCGAGCACGTCGCAGAAGAGCACGGTCAGTTCCGCGCGACGGCCCGCCATGCTGTAGTCCTCGGGATGACGGCTCATCTCCTCGACGAGTTCCGGCGGCACGTATTGCCCGAAGAGCGCGGCGAAATAACGCTTCGCGCGCGCCTCGACGAAATAGCCGTAGGACATGTTGAGCACGTAGAGCGCGAGCACCGTGAGCAGCAGCGACGCCACCGGAATCGACCAGCCGAGCCGCGCGAATGCAACGAGATCCGCCGCGACGATCGCCGCGAACAGCATCGCGCTGAAGAGCGTCGCGCGCGCGGGGATGTGCCACGGCCACAGAAAGATCATCGCGAGACCGGCGAGCACGAGCAGCGACGCCTGCAACGCGGCCGCGAACGGCGGCTCGAAGCGGATCGTGCCGTCGAGCATGCCGCCGATCAGGTTCGCGTTCACCTCGACGCCCGGGTACACCTCGCCGACGGGCGTCGTGCGCTGATCCATCAGGCCCGGCGCCGTGGTGCCGATGAGCGCGATCTTGCCCGCGAGCGCGCCCGCCGGAATGCGCTGCGCCAGCACGTCGGCGATGGAGTAGTACGGGAAGCTGCCGGTCGTGCCGCGATAGGGGACGAGCGCCGCGCCGTTCTCATCGACGGGAATGACGCGCGTGCCGCGCGGCGTCGCGAGCGCAAGGCCCGAAAGCGGCGCGGCAGGATCGGTCGGATCGTCGAAAACGGGTGTGACCGACGCGTCGCCGAACAGCGCGCGGAACACTTCGAGCGAGAGCGCGCCGTACACGCCGTCGCGAAACGCGGTGATGAGCGGCACGCGGCGCACGGAGCCATCGAAGTCGATCACCGGATTGAAATAACCCGCGCGCCGCGCCGAATTTTGCAGCGCGGGGAGATTGCCGCCATAGCTCGTCCAGTCGAACAGCGTGAGCGGATGCGTGCCGAACGCGCGCTCGCTCATCAGCGGCGCCGGAATCGCGCCGCTCGACGCATCCTGATTCGAGAAGTAATACCCGAGCACGACGGGATGGCCCGCAAGGGCATCGGCGAAGCGCTGGTCGTAGTTCAGGCGCGGCGCGAGCTGGTCGAGCGCCTGCCGGTAAGCGGCGTTATCGGCAAGCGGGCCGTGCGCGAGTTGGTCGAGCACGGCGAGGCCCGAGCTCGCGTCGGGTTCCGCGAACACCATGTCGAAGCCGAGCACGGCGATGCGCTCGCGCGAAAACAGCGTATCGACGAGCGACGCCATGCGCGCGCGATCCCACGGCCAGCGGCCGAGTTTCGCGAGACTTTTCTCGTCGATGTCGAGGATCGCGATGCGCGCGTCGGTCGTGCGCGGCATGAAGAGGCGCACCTTGGCGTCGTAGATCATCGCGGACAGGGAATCGATGAAGCGGATGTCGTAGCGCGCGAGCGCATGCCCCGCGAGCACGACGACGACGGCGAGCCCCAGCGCCCAGCGCGCGCCCGAGCGTCGCAGCACGAACGCGAGCGGCTCGCGCGCGCTCATTGCGCGGCCCGGATCTGCTCGTTCGCGGCGACGAGCCGCGCGGCCAGCACGCGCGCGACGAACTTGTGCATGCGCGCGGCGAGCGCGGGATCGTCGCTTTCCAGCCGCTTCAGCGTTGAGAGCGCGAGGCGCAGCACGACGGTCGGCTCATCGGCGACGACATCCGCGCTGCGCCGCGCGCCGGTGTACACGGCCATCTCGCCGACGATCGTGCCCGCGCCGAAGCTGCGCAGCCGCAACGTGCGTCCTTCGCCGACCGAGAGCGCCACCGTCACGCGTCCGGTTTCGACAAAGTAGATCGAATCGCCCGGATCGGCCTGCCGGAACACGTACTCGCCGGGCGCGAGCGCGAGCGTGTCGAGATGCGGGCGCAGCGCGTCGAGCGTGTCGGGCAAGGTCGATGCGAACCCGCCCGCGCGCGTCGCCTGCGACGGCTTCAGCGCGCGCAGCATCTGCGTTTCGATCCATTCGAGACCGTTGTCGAGGTCGGCGAATTCATGCGGGCCGCTCGCGCCTTTCGTATCGGTGATGCCTTTGGCGAACCACGCCTTCAACGCCGGCGAAAGGCCGGTCAGCACGAGTTGAGCGTTGGCGCGCGCGCACGCCTGGCGCAGCCGGACGAAGCTCGCCGTGCTCGACGCATCGACGCCATGCACGCGGGCAAAATCGACGAGCACGAAGCGTACGCCGGGGCGCGCGTCGGGGGCATCGGCGCTCGCTTCGAGGCGCGCGCGGATATGCGTGAGTATCGAATACGCGGTGCCGAAGAACAGAAAGCCCTGCAACGCGACGCCGTAGAGCGCGCGGGCCTCGCCATCGAGCGCGCGGCTTTCATCGACGGTGCGCTCGACGTTCGAGCGCCGCCCGCGTCCGTCGAACTCCAGGCGAAAGCAGTTCACGCGGCCATAGCGCACGACGAACAGCAGACACGCGGCGATCACGCCGAGCAGCACGCCCGCGACGATCCCGTACGCCTCGATGATCACCATGATCGCGGGAATCAGCAGATAGTCGTGCCACGGCAGGCGCCGAAACGAGTTGATGAGCCATTCGTTGAGCATCGCCGCGCCGATGAAAATCTGCAGCCCGACGAGCACGGGCTTCGGCAACAGCGCCATCAGGCTCGGAAAGCGCGCGACCACGACGAGGCAGAACAACGCCGCGAGCACGCCCGCGCGCCGGCCTCGGACGCCCAGACGCCAGTTGGTGACCGTGCGCGTCATCGACTGCGCGCCGACGAGTCCGCCCGCGAGCCCGGTCAGCACGTTCGCGATGCCGGCCACGCGCATCTCGCGATTGAAGTCGACATCGCGCGAGGCCGTCACGCCGATGCTCGTCGTGTTGAGCAACACCGTCATCGACGAGACCGCGGCGACGGCGAGAATCTCGGGCGCGCGCGAGACGAGCGTCGGCAGCCAGGCGTCGTGCAGCAGCGCGAACGGCAGGCGCATGCCGGTGATCGACTCGTAGTGAAACAGCAGGCCCATGCGGCGCGCGTCTTCCAGCGTCTTGCCGGAGCCGTGCAGCCCGCCGTAGAAGATGGCGATGCCGAGCGCGATCATCGACGGCAACACGATCACGTAGCGCGACAGCGGCGTGATGCGCGTGAGCACGAGCAGCCCGACGCCCACGACGAGCGCGGGCACGCTCGCGAGCCACGGCAGCGCCATGACGAGCCGCGGCGTCGCGGCGCCGACGGGCGTGTCGGTGAGCACGCGCAACGCGCCTTCGAGCAGCAGGAGGCCGGTGCCCGCGAGAAAGCCGCCGATCACTGGAAACGGGATGTACTGGATCGCGTTGCCGCGTTTCCAGTGCGCGAGCGCGAAGAGCAGCGCGCCCGTCGTCAGCGACGACACCGCGATCAGCAGCAGCACGGTGGCGAGCACGGCGTCATCGTCGCCGCCCGCGGCATGCACCGACAGCGCGACGGACGATGCCATGCCCGCGAGCAGCGCGGTCGCGTTCGAATCGGGGCCCGCGATCATGAAGGGCACCGAGCTCGTCAGCGCGACCACGAACGCGACGATCACGCAGCTCAAAAGCGCGGTCGGCATGCCGGCGGAAAGCCACGGTGTGAGGCCGGCCGAGAAGATCGTCGCGCCGTAACCGGCGGCGTAGGCGAGCGCGAGCAGCGCGGTCAGCACGCCCGCGAGAGCATCGACGCCGAACGCCGCGATGGCCGCGTGAACGCTCGATGCGCCCGCGCCCGGCGATGCGCGCATGAGTTTCGCGTCGCGGCTCGTGTTCTCGCTCATCGCCGGTCCCGCTAGCGGCACGCCGCCGACGGCACCACCGGCGTGACGCGCGACGCCGGGAGCACGCCGAACGGCGAGCGCGCATTGATGACGATCGTGCCTTCGCCCGCGCGCACGATCTGCCTGTCGACCTGATTGATCACGACGATCTGCCCGTCGTAGACGACGATCTGATCGCCCTTGCAATCCGCATTGGCGCCGGGTTCGAGGTTCGCGCAATCGGTGACGGAATACTCGGTGCCGCGTATGCCGATGGTCGAAGTCGGCGTCTTCACGCGATAGTTTTCCGGCTTGCCTTCTTTTGCAACGAGTCCATCGACGGCGCGCAATCCGCCTTTCACGAGCGACAGGAAACTGCGGTCTTCCTGCGGCGCGTTCGCCGCGTAGCGGAAATCGTCGACGCGGAAGACCGAGCCGGGTTTCAGATACACGCGCTGCTTGTCGGTGAAGATCATCACGATCTCGGACGAGACGCCGGTCTGCACGGTGTCGCCGTTTTCGATGTTGCCGCCCATCGCCGCGACGCGCTGCGCGCCATTCGCACCCTGAATCGCGACATTGCCGACGAGCGCGGTGATCGTCGCGACCGGCTCGGCCGACGCCGCGCGCGCGGTCATCGCCAGAAGGAGAAAGAGGAGGAGGTGTCGGGCGCGCATCATGGTCGGTCTCAAAAGGACTTCGTGAGCGCGACCCAGAAGCGGTTCGCGTGGCCCGTGCCGAGCGTCGGCGGGACGTAGCCGAGGGTGTGCGCGTACGACATCGACAGCAGAAACTCGTGCGGCGCAGTGAAAGTCGCACCGACGCCCAGTCCCGAAAGCCTCACGTGATTGCTGCCGGGCACGACCGGATGCGCGACGATCCTGCCGTCGGCGGTATCGACGAAACCCGCCAGCGTGACGAGCACCGGCACGAGCGATTGCCGGATTGTCTGCCGCACTTCGAAGGTCGCGATATACGCTTCGTCGACTGGCGCATCGCCGGTTGCATAGGCGCGCACCGCATAGGGCCCGCCGAGCGAAATCTGTTCGGACGAGTCGAGATTGCGCGAAGTCGTCTGGCCATTGAGCGAGAAATAGAGCTGCGTGCCGTTGGCCTGATTGCCGATCACCTGCGTGTGCGTCGCGGCGAAGACGAACTTCGTGAACGAGCCCGCGATCTGCGACGCGACCTGCGCCGGCTGCGGCGACTTGAAGCGCAGGTTGCCCTGCTGGATGCCCGTGTCGAAGGTCGTGATGCTCTTTTCGAGCGTGAGATTGCCCGATACGCCGAGCCTTCCGACGTCGCTGTTCTTGTCGCTGACGGAATCGAATGCGCCCAGATGATCCGACAGCAGCTTGTGGTCGAAGCCGAGCGTCGTGTACACGTTGGCCGCCGGCGAGCGCAGCAGCGGATAGCTTACGAACGTCGAGAAGACGTTTGCGCTGCCGTAGGCGTCGAGATCGTCGAACTGGCCGCCGACGGAATACGTCGAGCGCGTATAGCCGATGCCCCACGCGAGGCCGCTGCCGCCGACCGGCACCGTATAGCCGATGTTGCCGTAGAACTGCCCGGTGATCGAGCCGAGCAGCCGCGCGCCGAGCTGATCGCCGATGCCGAGCGGATTGTTCCATTGCAGCGCGCCGATGAGACGCGCGGTGCCGGTCGTCGCCTGGCCGTAGTTGTCGGCCTGCACGCTGCCCAACAGGGGCCGCGCCTTCGGCACCTGCAGCGTCATGTTCGACGTGCCGGGCAAAAGCCCCGGCGAGATCGTCGCGTTCGCGCCTGTCGTGCCGGCCGCGTCCTGCGCGAGCAGCGTGGCGCGGGTCAGCGCGTGCTCGTCGATCACGTCGCCCGGTTTGAGGCCGCCGAAGAAGCGCGCGATGACCGCATCGCGCGTGCGCGACTGGTTATCGATGTCGATGCGCCCGTAATGCCCCTCGCTCACCGCGATGCGCACGATGCCGTTGTCGATCTGCTGCGGCGGCACATAGGCCCGCGCCACCAGATAGCCGTGCCGGCGATAGAACGCGCTCACGCGATCCGCGGCGCTTTCGAGATCGTCGAGCGAACGGTCCGGGCCGATGAGCGGACGCACGGCGTCGAGCAACGCCTCAGCGGGAAAGAGCGTGTTGCCGGTGAACTCGAAGCCCTTCACCTCGAAGCGGATGCCGCCGGGCGCACCCGATGCGGGCGGCGGCCCGGGCGTGGGCGTCACGTTCAGACGCAGGTCTGAGGGCGGTAACGGCGCGGGCGATTGCTGCTGCTGTTCGCGCAGGATGCTGCCCGCATTCGGCAGCGCCTGGGCGTGCGCATCGCGCATGTCGCGCGCGCTCGCCGCGACGAGCGTCGCGAACAGCACGGCGAGCCGGCGGGAAGCGCCGCTGCGGCGTCGTTCGCGGGGCCCGAAGCGTTGCACGCGCCCGGGCTTCACATGCGGCATACGTGACCGGGCCATGCGTCGTCCGGCAGGCGGCTGCCGTCGCTCGTCGAATCGGTGCGCTGCTGCACGAGCGGCGCCGACTCCGGCTGAAGCCCGGGCGTCGCATTGTAAAGCGGCGCGGGATTGGCGGCGTCGGTGCGCACGGAATCGAGAATGCCGGGCACCGTCGCCGCCGTCGTGACGACGGTCCCGGGCGTTTCCGGCGTCACCGGCTGCACGGGCGTCACCGGCTGCACGGGTGGCGAGGGCGGTGTTACGGGCTGAGAGGGCGCGCCCGCGATCCGCAACGTGCCGCCTTGCGTCGTGATCTTGTAACCCGTGGGGCCGCCCGTCGCGGTGATGGTGATCGCGTAGGTGCCGATCGTGGCTCCCGGCGCCGCGCCCGTGCTCGTCACCGTGAACACGAAAGGCTCGTGGATCGCCGGGCTGTCGGCAAACGCGCCGCCGTAGTTCGCGCCGTTGTAGCGCAGCGCGATCGTGACGTCGTTCGGTCCGAGCGTGCGCGGGGTATCGAACGGCACGTCGAGATTGATCGCCGTCAGCGTGACCTGTTGCAGCGCATTGAACGCGAAGCGGTTGCCCGACGCCGATGCGGCGCGCGCATCGGCGCCGCCTGTGTATGCGTCGCCCCAGAGCGCGAGATTGGCGCTTTGCAGGCCGCCGAATGCGTCCGAATCGGGCGCGTCCGAGTACACGAGCCAGCGTCCGTTGGGCGCGGCGAGCGCCCGCGCGCCCGCGCGATTCACGAAGGTCGCGGCCGCGAGCGTGATGGCCGTACCGCTCGCGCGGCTCGCGACCGGTGCGGCGAGCGTGAGCGACGGCGCCGTGAGCGTCACAGCGCCGCTCGCCGAGACGCCCGTCAAACCCGCGACGTTGCCGATGGTGAGCGGCGCGCTATCGGCGAGGGCGATCGAACCGGCATTGGCGGCGAACGTGCCGATGCGATTGCCCACGTTCGTCAGTTGATAGACGCCCGCACCGCCTTGCAGCGCGACGTTGGCGGCTTCGATCGACGCGCGCTGCGTGGCGGTGCCGGCCGTCGTCATCGAGAGCGTACCGCGCGGCGCGCTGATGGACGCATCGAGCCGGATGCCGCTTTGCGCCGCGAGCGAAAGCATGTTCGCCCCGCGCCACGCGACGGGGCCGTCGATCAGCACGAAGCCGAACGGCGCGAAGCCGGGCGGCGACGCGGCGCTGATCGACACATTCGTCGATTCGAGCACGCGCGAAAGCGTCGCGCTCTGGATCGTGCCGAAGCGCCGTCCGATGTCATCGTCCGCGCCGACGAGCGCCGCGAAATCGCTCGCGATGCGCCACGTCCCGGTCTGCCCCGATGCCGCCGCCGTCGTGACCTGCGCGTCGGGCGCGACGCGCACCTGCGTGCCCGCCGTCTCGATGATGCCGCCGTTGCCGCCATTGGGCGCCGATGCGTCGAGCGTGCCGCCGACCTGCACGACGCCCGTATCCGCGACGAGCCGGATCACGCCGTTCTGGTTCACGGCGCTGCGCGCGCGGATGATGCCCGTGTTGTTCACGACGTTGTTGAAAAGCGCGTCCTCGGCGCTCGCGGCGAGCCACGCCTGACCGCCATCGGCCTGAATCAGCCCGTGATTGGCCGCGAGCGCATTGAGCGCGCCGCGCTCCACCGACAAGCCGATCATGCTGTGGTCGCCGAGCGTGACGGCGATGCGTTCGCCCGCCGCGAGCGCCGCGAAGCCGCCGGGCGAATCGATCGTGCCGGCGTTGATCGCGCGCGTGCCGATCAACGCGACATAGCCGCCGGGCGCGCTTTCGATCGTGCCGAGATTGACGACCGCGCCGCCGCCGCGATGGTGATGATGACGCTCGCCGCCGGCGAACGTGTAATGGCCGCTCATGAAGTCATTCGTCGACAGATCGAGCGACGAAGCGAGCAATCCTCCGACGTTCACCTGTGCGCCCGGCCCGAAGATCACGCCGTTCGGATTGACGATGAACACCTGCCCGTTAGCGTCGAGCCTGCCGAACAGCGCCGAAGGGCGCGGCCCGACGACGCGGTTGAGCGCGATCGCATTCGCGCCCGGCTGATTGAACGTGACCGATTCGCCGGGGCGCGTGCTGAACGAATTCCAGTCGATCGCGAGGCGGCCGCTGTTCTGCTGAATGGTCGTATTCGGACCCGCGCTCGTCACGGAGCCCGAACCCCCGACGACGCGCGCGCCGGTCAGCTCCGCGTGCGCATACGCGAAGGCCGCGCTCAGTAGCGTGGCGGAGCAAAAACGCAGCGCGGGGGACGCGGTGCTTGCGCGCAGAGCCTTGATCATGTCGGCAGACTCCTTTCTGTTGCGCTGCATCGTCGTCACGAAATGCAGGCGCACCATCAAGCAGTTTAGTGTTCCGAATCATGCATGCAACTACGCGTTTAGAGAATGTGCGCGGGCGTTGGCTGTGTGCGTTCGATTACGTACCTGATCACTTCATTTGTCTTAGGAATACGATGTATTTATATGACGTTCAGACCGGCTCGTTCGCGAGCGTGCCTTCGACGAATTCACGCAGAAACGCGACCCAGGTACGGATCTTCGCATCGAGATACTGACGGGATGCATACATCGCGTAGATCGTCATGCTCTGTAGTTCCCAGTCGGGCAACACGCGCACGAGCGCGCCGTTTTGCAGCCACGGGAGCGCCGCGAGCATCGGCAATGGAGCGATGCCGAGTCCGTTCGACAAGGCGACGGCGAGCGCATCGGCGGAATTGACGCGCAGGCGACCGGGTTCCAGTTCCACTTCGTGCTTGCCGCGCGGGCCTTCGAAGACCCATCGGTCGACCGGGAAGAAGGTCGTCACGAGTTGCAGGCACGCGTGATTCGTCAGGTCTTCGATGCGCTGCGGCGCGCCCGCGCGCTTCAGATAGCCGGGCGATGCGCATAGCACGCTCGGCATCGAGCAGATTTTCGTGGAAACGAGCGCGGAGTCGGGCAGGGTGGACGTGGTGACTTGCAGAAAGACATCGAAGCCTTCGTCGAGCATGTCGGGCACATGTTGCGAGAGCGTCAGCTCGACGCGCACCTGTGGATGTTCCTCCAGATAACGCGTGAGCGCGGGCACGACGTAGTGCTGGCCGAAGGTGATCGGCGCGTGCATGCGCAGCACGCCGCTCGGCGAAACCTGCGCGTCACCCGCTTCGGCCTCGGAGAGATCGACGAGTTCGAGCACTTCCTTGCAGCGGGTGAGATAGCGGTTGCCGGCATCGGTGAGCGCCACGCGCCGCGTCGTGCGGTTCAGAAGACGCGTGCGCAAGTGCGTTTCGAGTTCGGTGACCGCGCGCGATGCCTGCGCGGTCGTAATGTCCATTTGCTGCGCCGCGACAGTGAAGCTCGCCGCCTCCGCCACGCGCGCAAAAATTCTCATGCTCCGCAGTAAGTCCATCGGCCCGGCATCCGTTTGACGAAGCCGGAACTATCCCACGGCGGCGCAAGAGCGCGCAACCGGCGCGGACGATGGGTGCCGGCTCGATATAAGCACATCCGTTTCAGGATTCACATCTGTTACAGCGCTTGTAACTCAGCGGGCAAGCGGCGCGGCTACGATGGATTCATGGCTGCATGCGAGTTCAGGAGCGCATCGCAGTCTTGGCGATGGCTTTATCTGAAGAGGACGAAATGAACATCAAGGGCTTGGTCGGGATTGGAATTGCGTTGTCGGCGGGCCTCGCTTGCGAAGCCGCGATGGCGGGCGTGAGCGTCGGCGTCAATCTCGGCGTGCCGGTGGCGCCGGTTTATGCCGCGCCGGTTTATGTCGCGCCTGCGCCCGTCTATGAAGCGCCTCCGCCACCTCCGCCGGTCGTGTATCAGCCGGCGCCGGTCGTCGTCGCGCCCGCGCCCGCCATCGTCGTCGGCTGGCATGGCGACAGGTACTGGGACGGTTACCGCTACTGGGGACGCCGCGACTGGTACGCGCATCACGGCGCCTACGGCTATCGCCACTGGTAAGCGGAGAACGAACGGGAGCGGGGCATCATCATGAAAACTTCATCTCGAACTCGAATCAGGGCGCTGATCGTGCCCGTCGCGCTGGTGCTGGCGGCCGGTCTCGGCGGCTGCGTGTATGCGCCGCCTTATGGCTACGCGCCCGCGCCTGCATACGGCTACGCACCTGCCTATGGGTATGCGTATGGGCCGGGGTATTACGCGGCGCCGTCGGTGTCGCTCGGTATCGGCTTTTCCGGAGGCGGCGGGCACTGGCACGGACGTTGAGGCCAGCTTGAAACGAAGTGGAACGGCCGTTGCTGCGCTTTCTCCGACTCTTCAGGAGATAAGCGCAACATGGCTGAGCAAACCGTAACGCTTCAGGCGCATAGCGCGCGCTGCGAGCACTTCATGCTGCCGCCGAATGGCTGGGTGCCGAACAATTCACGCTTGCCGGTGCTCGTGTGGCGCGGCGCGATCGATCCCAAAGCCTCCGACTGCGCCGCGCGTTTCGAAGTGCTGTTCGCGCAAAACGGCTGGCCGCCGCAATGGCGCGACGGCGTCTTCGACTATCACCATTTCCACTCGACCGCGCATGAGGCGCTCGGCATCGCTTCCGGCGATGCCGAGCTGATCCTCGGCGGCCCGCACGGCCGTGTGATCGCAGTCAGCGCGGGCGATGTCCTCATTCTGCCCGCCGGCACCGGCCATTGCCTGCTGACGGCAGGCCGCCGCTTCCAGGTCATCGGCGCGTATCCGCCCGGTCAGCAATGGGATATCCGCCGCGACGCGATCAGCGAAGCAGAGCGTATCGCGATGGAAGCGCTTCCGTTCCCGAAAAGCGATCCGGTCGCCGGAGAAGACGGCCCGCTCGCGCGTCACTGGCGCTGAACCGCTCAGGCTTTGCTTTCCTTCGCGCACTGCGTCCGGCGCGCGCTGAACAACGGCACGCGCTTGACGACGCCTGTCGCGAGCGCGGTGCCGACGAGCACGATCGCGCAAGCCACCGCCATCCCCACCGATACACGTTCCGCGAGAAACAGCGCACCCCACAGAATCCCGAAGATCGGAATCAGAAAGGTCACCGTGATCGCGCGGGCAGGGCCGACCACCGCGATGAGATGGAAGAACATCATGTAGGCCACGCCGGTGCACGCGACGCCCAGTCCGAGCACCGCGCCCCATGCGTGCGGCGATACTACGCCCGAGGGCCAGAAGAAGAGCGCGAACGGCAGGAGCACGAGCGTCGCGGCGCTCATCGTGCCGGCGGCGACCGTCAGCGAATCGACGCCCATCAGATGCTTCTTCGTATAGCTCGCGGCGACGCCGTAACTGGCGGATGCGGCGAGCGCGGCCAGCGCTGCGAGGGCAGTGGTCATCGGCGAGACGGGAACGGCGCTCGCATCGTGCATGAACATCTGGTTCCAGACGAGCGCGAGCACCCCGGCGAAACCGATCGCGAGTCCGGCAACGCGCATGCCGGTCAACCGGTCGCTGAGCCACAGGTACGCAACGAGCGCGCCCCAGAGCGGCGTCGTCGCGTTGATGACGGACGTCACGCCCGCCGACAACGTCAGCTCCGCATACGCGAAAAGACAGAACGGCGCGGCGGAGTTGAGCACGCCCACGACGATGAGCGGCCACGCGCGCTCGCGCATCGTCGAGAACGCCTGTCGCGCCTTGCCGCGCAATGCGAGCATCAGAAGCAGGAACAGCGCGCCGATGCCCACGCGCAACGCCATCAGCGGCGCGACGCCGAGATCGGTCACGCCGACGCGGATGAACAGGAACGAGCCGCCCCACAACGCGGCGAGGATGAACAGTTGAGCGAGATTGACGGGATTCATGGCGGGCTTCGCAGAAGGAGTAGGAGGGCGAAGCCATCGTATCGGCGTGCGGCAGGCCGACGTTTCGGCCCGGCGTGAAACGAAAGATGCAGCGTTATCGGCGCGGCTCGTGCTCGCCGCTTCTTTCGGGACGCTCGCCCGGCTTCGCTCTACGCCAAGGATCGTAAGCGTGTGCGCACGCGCGGACAAACGAGCAATTCTCACCGCTTTGTGAGAAAAATTGTCATGGGCGGCGGGGCGTGCCGGGCCGCCGGCGCGCGGGTTGCCGGCGCGTGGATTCGGTGCGACTCTTGCATCATTGGAAGATGGATGAAGGTTTTGCAGCGCGATGGACGCGGTCAACTGGAGAAAAGCCATGGACAATGCAAACGGCAGCGCATCCACGATTCAATCGATGCAAACGGACGATCCGCCGCTCGCGCGCCGCACGGTGACGAGCGCGATGGAAGCGGCCCTCGCGCCGGGCATGGCGCACGGGCAGGCCGCGAGCGTGACGCCGCTCACGCCGGGCGCGGCGCACAGGCCGGCGATGTATGCGCCGTATCACGTGCACGGCAGCGTGCTTGAAGGCGGCGACAGTCCGTCGGTGCTCGCGCAACCGGCCGCCACGACGTCCGTAGGGCAGGGCAGCCAGTACCATCCGTCGCGGCCGGCGCCGCGGCGCGCGCGCGACATGCTGACGGGGGCGCAGGATGTCGTCGCGACGCGATATCGGCAGGCGAGGGAAGGCACCGATGACTACGTGCACGACAACCCCTGGAAGTCGATCGCGCTGGCGGCGGTCGGCGGCCTGATCGTTGGACTGCTGGCCGCGCGCTGAAGAACCGGCGGCCGACGTAACCGCGTGTAAGCAGACGTCAGGCGGGCCTCAACCTTGCTGTATCAAAGGTACCGACACGGCTCCTCGCCGTGCCGGGCCGACATGGAAGAACGATCGTACGATCTTTGCAACGAGCGGTGCGAAATATTCAATCCGCTGACCATGGCGCTCGCGGGTCCACGACGTGTGTTGATCGTGCATTCGGAATCGAACGTCGGCGATTCTTTCGCGCTTCTGCTCGCGATGCGCGGCTTCGAGGCCGTGCAGATCGGCGACGCGCTCGGTGTCCTGCAGTTTCTGCGCAAATGGCGGCCGCAAGTGCTGTTCGTCGATACGCTCATCGGCGAACTTCACGATCATGCGCTCGCGCGCACGCTGCGCGATACGCTGATGCTGGATCGGCTGGAAGGCGAAGTGGAGATGTTCATCGCGCTTGCCGCCGATGCCGGACGCGACCCGCGCGACACGCTCCACGCAGCCGGCTATGACGGCTTTTGCAGAACGCCGTGTCCGGTGTGGTGGATGTTCGATGTATTGAAATGTTTCTATGCACAGTGACGCAGGCGGCCAGCCGATGAGCCGCCGCCCGCCGCGCTGTCTCAGACCGCCCGGGAAGCCTTGAAATCGCTGGTTTCCAGCTCGACCGACTGGCCGTGGTTGCGCTCCAGCGTACGCCGGGCCGCGTCTTCTATTTGCACGCGTCCTCCTTCGAACGCGGAGAGGAGATCGTGCGACGACGTCCCGCTGTTGCCGAAGTGATCGTTGAGCGCATCGAGGGAGACGCTGCACCACACTTCGCGGCCGTCCACCCTGGCCTCGAAAGCGACACGCGCTGCCGCCACGACATGACGCCGCCCGCTGAACTCTATCGTCATCCTTATCACCTCCTGTTATCCGATCGGAACACGTTAAGCGCGATCATCGCGGGAAGCGAAACTGCGCGGCCCGCGATGGCGATGCCCTCGACTGCGCGCGGCCTTGCGCGCCGCACACCGTCGTCTTGCATGATACGCCCGCGATGCGCGAGACGTTCGAGACGGTGACTTTGCAATGGCCGTGCCCGGGCGTGCGGCGTAAAGGAGCCTAGCGGCAGCAGAGGCAACCGCCCCGATGAGACATGCCGTAGCTGCCGGCTTCGGCCGCGCCGTCGCCGGATGCGCTCGCGCCGCCCACGCTCGGTGCGCCGATCGTCACGCGCGCGGCCGTCGCGCCGCATTGCGGACACGCCGCGGGTTCGTCACGTTCGGCGATGCGGCGGACGGCTTCGAATGCGCCGCAATCCGCGCAATCGTAATCGTAGACAGGCATGACGTTTCCACTCGAAGAAAGATCGCTGATGCGCTCAGTTTAGCAAGGGTTTCGGTTCGCGCCGCGATGCGCCGTGGCACCGCCATTGCTGCAATGGAAGCGGGATCCATCGCTCAGGAGGTCATTCTCATGAATCGCAATGCAAAGCTGCGCACGGCGCTCGCCGCGGCGCTCATCGCGACGCTGCCGCTCGGCGCGCTCGCACAAACCGAAGCGGCCAGCTCGACCATGGCCAACGATCTGCCGCCCGTCGACAAGGCTTTCGTGCAGGCGGCATCGTCGGCGGGATCGACCGAAATCGACGCCGCCAAGCTCGCCACGAAGCAATCGCAGGACAAGGATGTGAAAAGCTTCGCGCATCACATGATGGTCGATCACACCAAACTCGCGATGCAATTGAAGATGGCCGCGCCGCACGGCGTCACGGTGCCGATGAGCAACTCGGACACGTCGGCGCTCGATTCGCTCAAGGCGCTGCACGGCAAGGACTTCGATACCGCGTACATCCAGAAGCTGGGCGTGCAGGGGCATGAAGAGGCCGTGCAGGTATTCCAGAAGGAAGCGACGGAAGGCCAGAACGCCAAGCTCAAGCAGGCCGCGCAAAAGGCGCTGCCGACGATTCAGCAGCACCTGAAGATGGCGCAGGAACTCGCCGCGAAGAAGGGCGTGCAGTAAGACGACGACGTGCCGCGCGTGTCATGCGCGCGGCGTCGTGAAATCAGCGCGCCTTGCGCAGCATGCGCAGGCGCGCTTCTTCGAGAGACTCGAACTTGCTGTCGGCTTCGTCGTAGATCGACACCTTGCCGCGTCCGATGTCGTACACCCAGCCCTGCACCTGCAGCTTGTTGAGCGCGAGCCTCCCGGCGACCGCCGGATGCGTGCGCAGATGCGTCAGTTGCAGGCGGATGTTTTCCTCGACCATCGCCTGGACGATGCGCTCTTCTTCCAGCTTTCGCGCCATCACCACGCTGCGCGCCGCTTCGGCATTGCGCAGCCATGCATGCACGGTAGGCATTTCATCGGCGATGGTCGCGCCCGACGCGAGACCCTTCATCGCGCCGCAGTCCGAATGCCCGCAAATCACGATCTGTCGCACGTTGAGCGCGAGCACCGCATATTCGACGACCGCCGACACGCCGCCGAGCATCTCGCCGTAAGCCGGCACGATATTGCCGATGTTGCGGCACACGAAGAGCTCGCCGGGGCGCGTCTGCGTGATCATTTCCGGCGAAACGCGGGAATCGGCGCAAGTGATGAATAGTGTGTGCGGCGCCTGCTGGCGCGCGAGGCTCTTGAACAGCGCTTCGCTGTCGGGAAACACGTGACGGTTGAAATCGTCGGCGCCTTGAAGCAGGTACAGGAGATCGGGCGTTTCGGCGCCGCCGCGTTCTTCGCTCATCGATTTATCGGGCATCGTGGGGCCTTTGGTGTGCGGTTGCGGCGCACGCCACGCGCGCCGCCTCAAACCGAGAGCTTGCGGGGTTTTGAGATGGATCGCAAGTGTGTGTCGCCGGATGCCGCCTGAGCGTTTGCCTCGCTGCCGCGCAAACGCTCGTTCGTTTTTACGCACTGATGCCGCCGCTTACTTCGGTTTTCCCGAACCGAAGCGCTCAAAATCTCGCATTTTTCCATCGCGATCCTTCCGTTAGATTGTCTCTCATTGAAAGCAATCAGAAAGGAATCGACATGAAATGCCCCGTGTGTCCCGACACAGAACTGCTGATGACCGTGCGCGAGGGCATCGAGATCGACTATTGCCCGCAATGCCGCGGCGTGTGGCTCGATCGCGGCGAGCTCGATCAGATCATCCGGCGCGCGTCGCAGGTGTCGCTTGCCGAAGCACAGGCGGGCGGACGCGACGAATGGCACGAGCGCGGCCACGATCGCGAGCACCGCACGCCTCGCCACGACGGTTACCACTACGGCGATCAGCGCGGCAAACGCGAGCACGCGCGTCGCAAGAAATCGTTTCTCGGCGATCTCTTCGATTTCGATTGAAGGTGAAAGGGGCGGGCGCATCGGCAGGCTTTTCAAAAGCGACGGACAACAGCAACGGAGAACGGCAAATGGCAACGGTCAAGCAAGTGCTGAAGGCGAAAAGCGACACGACGATTCATACCATCGACGCGGAAGCGAGCGTGTACGAAGCGGTCGCGCTGATGTCGAAGGCGGAAGTGGGCGCGCTCGTCGTCATGGTGGGAGACGCGGTGTGCGGCATCGTCACCGAGCGCGACTATGCGCGCAAGGTGATCATGCAGGACAAGGCCTCACGGACGACGACGGTATGCGAAATCATGACCGCGCCCGTGATGGCCGTAAGCCTCAGAACGAGCGCCGACGAATGCATGACCCTGATGACGCAGCAACGCATCCGTCATCTGCCGGTGATCGAGGGCGGAAGGCTCGTCGGCATGATTTCGATCGGCGATATGGTGCGACATCTGATCGAAGAACAGCAGTTCGCCATCGATCAACTGGAAAGTTACGTGCGCGGCCCGGGCCACGACATGCCGACTTGCGCGCTCACGCGGCGCAGCGCGATTCCGCAGACGCTCGCGGCGCGCTTTGCATAGCGCCTCTGTGTGTCGGATCTTCAGCGCATGTCCGAGGCGAGGTGCTGTTGCAGCTTGCGCACGACATCGGCCCAATCGCCGAGTCGGCGGGCGCGTACGAGTTGCATCGTCGGATACCACGGCGTGCGATGCGGATCGCGCTCGTAGCGCCATTCGGCCACCTGATTGAGGAACAGATAGCAGCGCTTGCCGAGCGCACCCGCGATGTGAGACAAGCCGCCGTCGTTGCCGACGAACGCGTCGAGTCTGTCGATGATGGCGACGCTCTGCGCGAGCGTCATGTCGGGCAGCGTCGTGAAGCGTTCGGGATCGTTCGCGCGCGGGTCGTTCAGCCAGCGCTTGCGCTCGAAGCCGCGCTGCATGATGACCCAGTGAATGTCGTTCGTGCCGTCGAAGAGCGGCGCGAGATGGGGCAGGGTGAGACTGCGATTGGCGAAATTGTTCGACGATTCGCACGACGACCAGAAGATGCCGACGCAGCGTCGTCCGCCCGCGCGCCGGCGAATTTCATCGACGAAGGCATCGGCGAGATCGGCATCGGCCGGCTCGATGTAGCGCGTCGAGGGCGCGTAGCCGAGCACCGGAAAGAGCGAAGTGAAGAGGGCGAAGGGATCGGTCCACAGCGCGCCATCGGGCGCCACGACGAAGCCCGCGGCGCGCATGGCCTCGGCGTCTCTTTGCTGTTCGTCCGCGGGCATCGCGAGGCGATAGTTGAGATCGGAGCCGTCGGCGTACGCGATCTGCACGCCCAGCGCCTGAAGCGCCGCGGCGTAGCGCACCCAGTTGACCTGGTCTCCGTGGCCCGACGCGATCGATGTCAGCGTCATATGCGCGGGCAACACGCGCTCCCCGCACCAATAGTGCTCGACATCGACATGCGGAAACAGCACGCGCCGCGACTCCCGCGACGACCAGTATCGGTGCATCAATTCGACGCCGCTGGCGATGCCGTTCAGACGCATCGCGCTGCGCCCCTGATGATGGCCGAGCACGTATGCCGAATGCTCGGCGACGCCTTCCGCGCTCAACTGGAGGACGCGCTCGTCTTCGCCGAGATAGTGCCAGCCGTAGACGCGCCACAAGAACGCGCCGATCGGCACTGTGGAAGCCTTGTGCGCGTAGTACTCGATCATGGCGAGCGCGACTTCCTTGAGGCCGAGATGAGCGCATACGTCGCTCAGACAATGCATCTGATATGCGAAGCGGTCCGATTCGCGCGTGAGCCGGCAGCAGATCTCGAGCGCCTCTTTGAACTCGCCGCCCCGCAAATGCGTGACCGCTCGCCAATGCCAGTATTCCGCAAGGTGTTGATCCTCCGTGGCGCGTTCGTCGAGGAAGCGAAAGCATTCGTCGATCTCGCCCGCGTAGAGTCTGGCGGAAAGCTGCGCGTCGTATTGGTCGATCATGGGAGAAGCGTCGATTCAAAGGTGCCGGATTATTGCGCGCTCGAATGTGTGGTCGCGTGGGGATCGTGCTGTTCTCACAAAAATTTCAGAATATTGATCAATGTTTTAATAAATCGACAATATTCGAAATTATCGCGGCGAGTTTGATTCGATTATAGGCGTCGGAAAGGAGGGCATTTATCAAAAGGAAGTGTGAAAGAAGCGCTAATTCGTTCGGGAGAGCGCTGACCTCCGATATTCTCTTCTCCTAAGTATCCTGGCGAGCGGGCGAGACACGTAATGGTATGTCGAATATCGATCGGAATCACTGAGTGCACATTGTATTCCCGTAACGGGGCTCGGACTGTCAGCGATATCGAAGGGCGTCGCGCGATTGAAGATGCATCATCGAATGACCTTTCCAGTCGGGACGCCGATGATGTGCGTCAGCTCTTAAACCGGGTAGGCGGC
Source organism: Caballeronia jiangsuensis (assembly GCF_046030135.1). NCBI lineage: Bacteria > Pseudomonadati > Pseudomonadota > Betaproteobacteria > Burkholderiales > Burkholderiaceae > Caballeronia > Caballeronia jiangsuensis. Next base: position 5,027 of record NZ_JAQQDB010000052.1, on the reverse strand, counting down.
AGCGGCTCCTTCAGCGGTCCTGAGTCAACTGAAGGACGCGGTGGCCCGCGGCGACATTGTGGTCGTGTCGACTTCACGACAGCAATCAGGCGGCGGAGGCAGTTCGGCGCAGAGTGTCCGGCCCCGCTATGCGACGGTGACTCCATCGCAGCTTTTCGGCAGGGTTCGTCAGGCAGCAGCGAGGAGCTATTTCGAGCGGGCTGCTCCATCGTGGGCGAAACTCTCGGCTGACGATGGGCCGGCGATTTTCAGGGCAAATCCCGGCGATGTGCTGCCGGACGGCAGGATCGCCACCGCGCTGAAATGCGGTTCTGTTAGCGCCAATCCATTGGCAATGAGGTTCGGTGATGTCGGCACGCCGCTCGGCGATGCGTCGCCGTTCGAATACGAGTCGAAGATCGGGGACGAGTGCTTCGATCTCGCGGGCATGAGCCAAATGAACGGCGACCCCTTCTCATGGATCGACAGCGGCCCAAATGAAAAGAAGCAGTGGCGAATGTTCGGAGGTGATGGATCGGCGGCCGTAGACATCGACTTCGACTCGCATCACGGGCAACCTAATCCGCATGCGCATAACTGGGATGGCCTCAAGCGCGATCAAGGCTGGCCCGTATCCATCTTTCCCCGGTGAGGCATCCTTTGACCAACATTCGAAAATCGCTTGAATCGTTCGATTTCTTTCATGATTGGCACGTAGACGCCATCGCGCTGCACAGCGATGAAGATGCGGACTGTCCTGACACGCTTGTTCTGACCTTGAGGCTTGTCAATCGCCGTGTGGTCGTCACGTTCCACGGCATGACGCGCTTGGGCATCGATGGGGGTGGCACCGTCAACATCGTGCTGTCGCTTGAACCTGTGCAACCTGATACCGAGACAGAACGCCTGGCCGCGAAGCTGTTCAAGAACTCGCTGAAGGGCTCACGGGTTGCCGACAATACGGTCATCCTTTATCCGACAGCTGGTTTCGCGATCGCAGTGGAATTCGACACGCTTACTGTCGAACCCGACGGGTTGGTACAGCGAGAATGACCTCCTTTTTTTTGTTGCGAGAGGTTCGACGCGGCGAACCGCTTGGCGATGGCGCGCCGCTCGAGTATGTCGAGATTGCTCGAGTTGGCGGCGCTTTCGATCTTGCATCGCGAGCTTCGAAGAGGCCCAACACAGGCGATCCGGGCCAGCAGTATCCAGATACCAGATTTGCAGGGGATTTTGATGGTTAAAGGTGAAGTGGCATTCGTGAGCTTTTACGACAGCGACACGGGCCAAGTGAGGTTCTGCATTGTTCCGCGTTCGCGCGTACAGGCTGCGATCGACAACGCGCTCGTGATGAACATTCCACCCAGCGCGCCCGATGATAGTCGTGAGCCACTTACAGATGAAGACGCGAGGAAGCTCGGCGGTATGGTTCTCTTGTGTCACGGAAAACAGCATCCAGCGCTCCGCGAAAGGTTGCAATTTCTAGGGGCTGAATCAGTCAGCTGGACCTCTGCCGATCGACCGGAGCCTTGATCACCTTGATGCGTTCGAGTCCGTGCATAGTCGCCGTGATAAAACCACGCTCGTTCATGGTGGAGCCCCTTGAAGACGCTTGCGCTCAGCGTGCGCCTTCAAGGGGCAAAACCGGACATTTCTAATGAGCTCAAACCCGACATTACAACTTAGCCGTAACACGAAAAAAGTTGATAATTTATCTTATGTTAAATCAGCAATGCACCCAAACCGATCCTCCAACCGACCCACCCATCACCCCATCTCCCCAGCCCGCTCCAACAAAAACTCCCGCTCCCGAGCATTCTTCGTCAGCGCCGCGGCGCGCTCGAACTCCGCGCGTGCCTCGTCCTTGCGCCCGAGCTTCGCCAGCAAATCGGCGCGCACACTCGGCAGCCAGTGATAGTTCTTGAGCGCGGGCGTTCCGGAAAGCGCATCGACGATCGGCAGCGCCGCGTCCGGCCCATACGCCATGCTCACCGCGACCGCGCGATTCAGTTCGACCACCGGCGTCGGCGCGGTCTGCATCAGCGCATCGTAGAGCGCGACGATCATCGGCCAGTCGGTATCCGCGGCGGTCGGCGCGCGCGCGTGGCATGCCGCGAGCGCCGCCTGCAGCGCGTAGACGCCGCGCGCACCGCCGAGCGCTTCCGAGCGTTTCAGCGCCGTGAGCCCGCGCCGGATCAGAAGCGGATCCCAGCGGCTGCGGTCCTGATCCGGCAAGAGCACCGGCCGGCCTTCGCGATCGACACGCGCCTTCGTTCTCGACGCCTGAATCTCCATCAGCGCGACGAGCCCGTGCACCTCGCTCTCGTCCGGCGTCAGTTCGGCGAGGATGCGCCCGAGCCTGAGCGCGTCTTCGCACAGTCCCGGACGCATCCAGTCGTCGCCGGCGGTCGCCGAATAGCCTTCGTTGAAAATCAGATAGATGACCTGGAGCACAGAGCCGAGCCGCGCAACGCGCGCGTCGGCCTTGGGCACCTCGAAGGGCACGCGGGCCGCCGACAACGTGCGCTTCGCCCGCACGATGCGCTGCGCGATCGTCGGCTCCGGCACGAGAAACGCGCGCGCGATCTCGTCGGTCGTGAGTCCGCCGATCAGGCGCAGCGTCAGCGCGGCGCGCGCATCGACGGACAGCACCGGATGACAGGCCGTGAAAATGAGCCGCAGCAAATCGTCGCCGATGTCGTCTTCACGCGCGGCGTCGAGCGCATCGACGAAATCGGGCGTGATGTGCGCTTCCTGCGCGTCGAGATCACGTCCGTACTCCTCGTGCTTGCGCGCGTGCAGCGCGTGCTGCCGCAGACGGTCGAGCGCCTTGTTCTTCGCTGTCGTCATGAGCCACGCTCCCGGCTTTTCGGGCACGCCCACGCCCGGTTGGCTCCAGTGCTCCAGCGCGGCGACGAACGCGTCCTGCGCCAGTTCCTCGGCGAGCGCGACATCGCGCACCACGCGCGCCACGCTCGCAATCACCTTCGCGGACTCGATGCGCCACACCGCGTCGATGGCGCGCCGGGCCGCATCGTCCGCCGCGCCCTGCGCGTTCCCGCGCCCGCTCACGCCGCTTCCGGATTCATGTGCACGAGTTCCCAGATATGGCCGTCGAGATCCTCGAAGCCGTGGCCGTACATGAAGCCGTGATCCTGCGGCTCGCGCGGCGCGCGCCCGCCCGCCGCGACGGCCTTCGCGACCAGTTCGTCGACTTCCGCCCTGCTCTCGCAAGACAGGCACACGAGCGTCTCGGTGCTCGCGTGGGCGTCGGCGATCGGCTTCTCCGTGAAGGTCTGAAAGAATTTTTCGACGAGCAGCATCGCGTAGATGTTTTCGCCGATGACGAGGCACGCGGCGTCGTCGTTCGTGAATGCCGGGTCGAAATTCAGGCCCAACTCCTTGAAGAAGGTCATCGAGCGCTTGAGATCGCGAACCGGAAGGTTCACGAAGATCTGCTTGTGCATGGCGGAGGTCTCCAGGGTGAATCGTTACGCGTGATACATGCACGACGATCCGCGCGCGTGAAAATCGACACGAACCTCACGCATAGCAAGGTCCGACCTTGCGGACTTCGATGGTGCACCACTTCGCCGCGGGGCATTCGGCAGCAATCGCCACGGCTTGCGCGTGTGTTTCGCAATCGATCAGGAAAAAGCCGCCGATCATTTCCTTGGCTTCGGCGAACGGTCCGTCGATCACGCGGGTATCGCCTTGAGCGCTCGTCACGCGCGCCGCATCCTTCATCGATGTCAGCGATTCCACCGCGCGCAGCACGCCGCGCGTCTTCAGCGTATCGGCGAACTCAGCCATCTGCCGGTACGCCTCACGCCCCTCTTCCTCCGTGCGCTGACCGCGCTGTTCGACGGGTTCCATCACGAGTAGCAGATAAGCCACGACGAGTCTCCGAAAGGTTTTGATGGCGTTCAAGTTAAACCGTCACGCGCGCGTCGGCAAGGGTCTGTCGGACAGCGTCTTCGCATCGCGTGCTTATCTCGATATTGACAAGCCCCATTGCGCCACACGATACTGCGACACATGCACGCAGCCCTCATTCTCTCCATCGCCGCGATTAAAAACCGAGTGAACGCCATCCGTGGCGGGTCATCGGGACAGCGTGTGCGCTAGCGAGACAGCAAGCAAACAGATTCCGAAGGCCCCGCCGCAAGACGGGGCCTTCTTGTTTTTGCGTGCAAGGTTCCGTCTTCGGCTCACATCATGGAGAGCAGAGATGGAAGAGGTATCGCAGGTTTTCGCGTGTCATGGCGTCGGTCACGGCGTGGCGTCGGGTCGCCTCGCTGCATCGGGCGCGCGCGTCGTGGTCCATGTCGAAGTGCATCCGCATCAGGTGGTGTCGTGGCGGCTCACGCGCGATGCCGAGTTGCGCATCAGCGGCGCATCCGCGTGTTCGCTCTGGCTCACGCGTCATCGCGATCCGTACGACTACTGGATGAAGCCCGGCGATGTCGTGCGCCTGTCGCGCGGCGAGCGCGTATGGCTCATGTCGGAGAGCGATCAGGCTTTCGAGGTATCGCTCACGTCGTATCGCGTGGCTGCGCGCGGGTTCCTGTCGCGCTGGCTTGCGAAGCGCTGGCCGCGCATCGCGGATCGGCACGTGAACGCGCTTTGATGATGCGACCGCTCAAGGCTCGACGCAGCGAAAGTTCGCGGCGACGTTGATGCTGCCCTTGCCGAGATAACGCGGGTAGTCCGGATAACGGCAGATGGGTCGCGTGCGTCCGTTGGTGGCGGGCGCGATATCGCTGCCGACGAGCGTTTCCGGCGCGACGCCGCGGCTTACCCATTCGTCGAGCGCGCCGAGTTCGTCCCACGCGGGAATGAACACGCCGTTGCCATGCTGAAAACCCGGCACCATGTAGAGCCGCATGAACGATTCGACGGTGTCCTTTCCATATCGATCGATGAGCCCGCGATAGAACGCGATCGTCTGGTTCGGGCTGATGACTTCGTCGGCGAGGCCGTGCATCGCGATGAGCTTGCCGCCGTGGGGGGGGGGGGGGGGGGGGTGGGGGGGGCCGCCCCCCCAG
>NZ_JAQQDB010000051.1:0-57797 GCF_046030135.1 Caballeronia jiangsuensis | reverse complement strand
GCCATGTAGCGGCTATATCAAAATGTCCGCTTCTAGCCAAGACGAATGCAGCGGACCAAAGCACGGACCGCTGCATGCGGCGCTATCCGCCCGCGCAAATAGCGCACACCCTCATTCACGCGCAATGTCCCTTCGCGCGCTCGGCGCGCGTCACCGTATGTCCGACCAGCAGCCCGAAATCATAGGCGCGTTCGAGCGCGCGCCCGATGTCCTCGACACGGCACATGCGTATGTCGGCGCTGGGCTTGCCCATCGGATCGAATGACTGAATGCCAAGCTCGTCGCGTGCGATCGTCAACAGCGGCTCCCAATAGGCTTCGTTTTTGTTGCGGTAGATCATGATGCGCGCTCCTTTTGCTTGCATTTACTAGTTAACTAGATTAATGCGATGCGGGCGCGCGGCCTGCGGCGGATCGCCGCGATTGGAGCATGGTCTCTAGAAACCACCGATGCGCTGCGAAACAATAGCGCGATTTTCGCCGTCATTGCTCTCGCAACGAGAACGCGGCGTTTCAGAATCCGAATCAATGCGCGCATCGCCCTACAAACAGCGTGCTTTTGCGAACGCGCATTCATTCGGTCAGCGAATCACGAAGCCGTTGCCTATGATTACCTCAGGCCGGTTTCAGCTCATATCGTCAAGGAAAAGGAGTCGTTCACGTGAAAGCTCCTCAACGTTTGGCACGAATCGAGTTGATGGCGCCGCTCTCCGGCGTGATGGTGCAACTCGACACCGTGCCCGATCCGGTTTTCGCACAAAAGATGGTCGGCGACGGCGTGTCGATCGATCCGACATCCGACGAATTGCTCGCCCCCCTTCCCGGCACGATCACGCAACTGCATCGCGCGGCACATGCGGTCACAGTGACGGGAGAAAACGGCCTCCAGGTACTGATACATATCGGCCTCGATACGGTGATGCTGCGCGGCGAAGGCTTCACGCCGCTCGTCAAGGAAGGCGATTCCGTCATGACCGGCCAGCCGCTGATCCGTTTCGATCCGCTCATCGTCGGCGCGCGAGCCGTGAGTCTGCTCACGCAGATGGTCATCGCGAATGGCGAAGACCTCGTCACGCGTTATATGCCCGCGACGGGCCTCGTCACCGCGGGCAAGGACGTTGCGCTGGCGGTCGAGTTCGTCGGCGGCGCGCATGACGATGCGGGCAGTAGCGCGGCCGACGCAATCCGGTCCGACGAAGTCACACTGCCCAATCCCCAGGGGCTGCACGCGCGGCCCGCGGCGGTTTTCGCGGCCGAAGCGAAGAAGTACAAATCCGATATCCGCCTTCTGCGCGGCAGCGATAGCGCAAACGCGAAGTCCGTCGTTGCACTGATGACGCTCGCGACGAAGTTCGGCGACACGGTGCGTGTCGAGGCCGCCGGCCCCGATGCGGGCGAAGCCGCGGCGGCGCTCGCGCGTCTGCTCGCGTCGGGCTCGGGCGAGAAACCCGGCGATGCGCCCGCGCCTGCCGCGCCCGCAACCGAAGCGGTCGCGCCGAAACCCGCCGCGCCCGCCGATGCGAACGAATTCACTGGCGTATCGGCGTCGCCGGGGCTCGCGGTCGGCAAGATCGTGCAGTTCCGCCAGGAAGTCATCGACGTGGCCGAAGCCGGCGAATCGCCGCAACGCGAGCGCGCACGGCTCGACGCGGCGCATCATGAAGCGCGCCAGCAAATCGAGGCGCTGAAGGCGAAGCTGACCGATCCGTCGAAGGCGCAGATTCTCGATGCGCATCTGGAACTGCTCGACGATCCCGGTCTCAACGACACGGCCATCGGCGGCATCAGCGAAGGCAAAAGCGCGGGCTTCGCATGGCGCGCCGCGTTCGAGGCGCAGGCGAACAATCTGGAGAAGGTCGACAACGCGTTGTTGCGCGAGCGCGCGGGCGATATCCGCGATGTAGGCCGCCGCGTGCTGGCGCTGCTCGCGGGCGTGAAGCAGGCGCATATCGATGTGCCCGGCGAATCGATCCTGATCGCGGAGGAGCTGTCCCCTTCCGATACCGCATCGCTCGATCGCAGCAAGGTGCTCGGGTTCTGCACGACGACGGGCGGCGCGACGAGTCATGTGGCGATCCTCGCGCGCTCGCTCGGCATTCCGGCGATCTGCGGCATCGACGAGGATGCGCTGCAATTGCCCGACGGCACGCTCGTCGTGCTCGATGGCTCGCACGGCAGCCTGCGCCGCAATCCGAGCGCCGACGAACTCGCGAAGGCGCGCGAGCGCATCGAGCGTCAGACGAAGAAGCGCGAAGAAGAAAAAGTCGCAGCGAGCAAGCGCGCCGTCACGGCCGATGGTCATCGCGTCGAAGTGGTCGCGAACATCCGCAATGCGCAGGAAGCGCGCGACGCGGTCGCGGCGGGCGCGGAAGGCGTCGGGCTGCTGCGCTCCGAGTTCCTGTTCGATAACCGCGACACCGCGCCGTCGGAAGACGAACAGGCCGCCGAATATTGCGCGGTCGCCGAAGCGCTCGGCCGCGAGCGTCCGCTCGTCGTGCGCACGCTCGATGTCGGCGGCGACAAGCCGCTCTCCTACATGCCGCTGCCGAAGGAAGACAATCCGTTCCTCGGGCTGCGCGGCGTGCGCGTGAGTCTCGATCGTCCCGACATGTTCCGCACGCAATTGCGCGCCATTCTGCGGGCCGCATCGATCGGCAATCTGCACATCATGTTTCCGATGGTCGCCGCGATCGAGGAAGTGCGTGCGGCGAGGCGGATTCTTCAGGAAGAAGCCGGCGATCGCATCGGCGACGTGAAGGTCGGCGTGATGATCGAAGTGCCGTCCGCCGCGCTGATCGCCGAGCCGCTCGCGCGCGAAGTCGATTTCTTTTCTATCGGCACCAACGATCTGACGCAATATACGCTCGCGATGGATCGCGGGCATCCGAAGCTCGCGAAGCAGGCCGATGCGCTGCATCCGGCGGTGCTGCGCCTGATCGGCATGACGGTCGAGGGCGCGCACAAGCACGGCAAATGGGTCGGCGTGTGCGGCGGCATCGCATCGGATGCGATGGCCGTGCCGGTGCTCGTCGGGCTCGGCATCGACGAGCTATCGGTCAGCGTGCCCGCCGTCGGCTCGATCAAGGCGCAACTCGCGCGCCTCACGATGGACGAAGCGCGCACGCTCGCGGCGAAAGTCATCACGCTCGGCACGGCCGAGGAAGTGCGCGCCCTCCTCGCGCCCTACGCAGAATAAGCGGAGACCTTTCATGTTCAAGAATGCATTCGGCGTGGTGCAGAAAGTCGGCAAGTCGTTGATGCTGCCGGTCGCGGTGCTGCCGGTCGCGGGTTTGCTGCTCGGCCTCGGCGCGACCGATTTCCACGGCTACGTGCCCGCGATCATCCTCGAGCTGATGAAGAACGCGGGCGATGTGATCTTCGGCAACCTGCCGCTCATCTTCGCGATCGGCGTCGCGCTCGGCTTCACGGAGAACGACGGCGTATCGGGCATCGCCGCGACCATCGGCTATCTCGTGATGACGGCGACGCTCGGCGTGATCGCGAAGGTCGAAGGCGTCGAGACCAGTCTTATCATGGGCATTCCATCGATCCAGACCGGCGTGTTCGGCGGCATTCTCGCGGGCGGTCTCGCCGCGTGGATGTTCAACCGCTATTACCGCATTTCGCTGCCCGCCTATCTCGGCTTCTTCGCGGGCAAGCGCTTCGTGCCGATCGTGACGGCCATCGGTTCGATCGTGCTCGGCGCGGTGTTGTCGGTCGTGTGGCCACCGATCGGCGGCGTGATCAAGGCGTTTTCGCAATGGGCGGCGGTCTCCGATCCGCGCACGGCGGCGACGGTCTACGGCTTTGTCGAACGTCTGCTGATTCCGTTCGGCTTGCACCATATCTGGAACGTTCCGTTTTTTTTCGAAGCGGGCAGCTTCCTCGATCCGACGACCGGCAAGGTCGTTCATGGCGACATCAACCGCTTCTTCGCCGGCGATCCCACCGCGGGCATTCTGTCCGGCGCGTTCCTGTTCAAGATGTTCGGCCTGCCTGCCGCGGCCATCGCGATCTGGCATTGCGCGAAGCCGGAGAAGAAAGTCGCGGTCGGCGGCATGATGGTGTCGGCGGCGCTGACGTCGTTTCTCACCGGCATCACCGAGCCGATCGAGTTCGCGTTCCTGTTCGTCGCGCCCGTGCTGTATTTCATTCACGCGTGTCTCGCGGCGTCGGCGCAGTTCGTCGCCAATACGCTGAACATGCACATGGGCTTCACCTTCTCGCAAGGCGCGATCGACTTTCTGATGTTCAACCTGATCGGCAACAAGGCGACGCACGCGTGGTACGTGTTCATTCTCGGGCCGATCTACGCGGCGATCTACTACTGCGTGTTCCGTTTCGTGATCACGCGTTTCAACATGAAGACGCCGGGACGCGAGGACGATACGGTGGCGACCGCGGCGCTGAGCACGGGCCCGGGCGGGCGCTCGCGCGATCTCGTGCTGGCGTTCGGCGGCCGCTCGAACATCAAGAGTCTCGATGCGTGCATCACGCGCTTGCGGATCTCGGTGAACGATCCATCGCTCGTCGACGATGCGCGGTTGAAAGCGCTCGGCGCGGCGGGCGTCGTGCGCGTCGGCAATGGCGTGCAGGCGATCTTCGGGCCGCTGTCGGAAAACATGAAGACCGATATGCAGGAATACCTGAAGTCGGCGGGCAGCGATGCCGATCTGCCGGTGGCCGGCGTGACCGCCGCCGCGCCGGAAGCTGTGCCCGCGCCGGCTGCCGTTGCCGCGCAGGACACGGCGCAGCAGAAAGCGCGCGCGGAAAAGATTCGCGCGGCGCTGGGCGGCGCGGCCAATATCCTGAAGCTCGAACCGCTCGCGGCCACGCGATTGCGCGTCGCGCTGGGCGATGCATCGCGGCTCGACGGCGCCGCGTTGAAGGCAGCCGGCGTGCCCGCGACGCAAGCGCTTGCCAATGGCGAAGTCGATCTGATCGTCGGGCTGGAAGCGGAAAATCTCGCGGGCGCGATGCGGTGAATCAGGCACGTTCGATCGACGGTCCCGTTTCGATGCGTGGCCGTCGATTCGGCATGCACGCGCGGCTATGCGATGATTCGAGGCTCCGCCACGATATTCTCGCGTCATGCCTTCCACCGCCGTCACGCGCACGAGTCACCTGCCGCTAGCCAGCATCGGCTTCATCCTTGCTTCGATGCTGTGCTTCGCGATCGTCGACACGCTGGCCAAAGCGGTCGCGCTGCACTATCCGGCCAACGAGCTCACGTTCTTTCGCATGCTGTTCGGCCTCGTTCCGGCGATAGCCGCGTGCTGTGTCGGCGAACGATCGCTGATCGATCGCGTGAAGCGTCTCGACATCAAAGGACAGACGTGGCGCGCGCTCACGCTGCTCGGCGCGTCCGGCTTCTTCTTCGCGGGTCTGCCTTATATGCCGCTCGGCGAGGCGGTGGCGATCGCGTATTCGGAGACGCTGCTCGTCGTCGTCCTTGCACCGTTCATCCTGAAGGAACGGCTCACGGCGCGCTCGGCGGTGGCCGCGCTCATCGGCTTTATTGGCGTGCTGCTCGTCGTGCGTCCGGGTGGCGGCGAGTCGAACTGGCTCGGGCCGGTGTTGCTGCTGCTCAGCGCGTTGTGCGGCGCGCTCTCGATCATCCAGATAAAACGCATTCGCCCTACCGACGACTCGCGCACCACGGTGCTGTTCTTCACGGCAGTGGGAACTGTCGTCAGCGCGAGCACGCTGCCCTTCAGCTGGAAGACGCCGATGCCCGACGCGCTCTTGCTCATGGCGCTACTCGGCGCATTGGCGACCGTCGGCCAGATTCTGATGACGGTCGCCTTCCGGCGCGCCGACGCCGGCACGCTCGCGCCGTTCAATTACACGAGCATCGTGTGGGCGGCATTGTTCGCCTACATCGCGTGGGGCGAGATCATTGCGCCGCTGTCGCTCGCGGGCATCGCGTTGATCGTCGGCAGCGCGATCGCCGTTGCGTGGCAGCGCAAGCTTCCCGAAGGACCGATTGCGTGAACGCGCCCGGCGTTCCACGGCATGTCAAGCCGTGGAGAACCGCTCATAAGCGATGAGGCCGCCATATACGAGCCCGGCCGCGAGACTCGTGCAGCCGCTATAGGCGACGAGGCCGAGCGCCCATCCTTCATTGCCGACGATGAAGCGCAACGCGAGCGCGAGACCGCACCACCCCGCGATGCGAAACCCGCGCGATTGTCCGGCGCGAAGCGCGCGCCCGAACACGGTCATCTGATGGCGGTCCATCGAGACAGCCAGAAAGGCGAACGCCATCACGCAGAAAACGATGCTCAGGAGATGCGTCATGCGCTTTCCTTCTCGCGCTCGGGCATCGTGGCGCGTGCGCCTGCGCGCTTGCCCGCGGGCTTCACGCACGGACGATGCCGGGCCACGCGCAATGCCAGGGCCGCATGCAGCGCGGCGAATGCCCACATCATCAGATCGAAGCCCGCGAAGACCCAATCGCCCTGCTCGATGCTGCGCCACAAAGGCCGGTCGGTGGTCAGCGCGTTGAGCACGGGCAGGAACGCGAGCAGCGCCGTCGCGAGCCACAACGATTCGATCCACGCGCGCTTCGCCGGACGCACGAACGCATGGAGCAAGGTCGCGCCCCACACGGCGAAGAACACGTTGATCTCGGCGTTATCGCGCGCGGCGACACCGAGCGGCAGCAGACGATTGGCCCACAGAAAGCTCGTCATCGCGACGGAAAGCCCCGCGATGCTCGCGATATTCAAACGCTCGACGAGCCAGAAACCGAGATGAGGCCGCGCGGGATCGGGTAGTTTCTGACGGCGCTTGACGGTCCACATCACGAGTCCGGTGCCGACCATCGCCGTGCCCGCGAGACTGACGATGAAGTACAGCCAGCGCAACTGCAGATCGCTGAAGCGTCCGAGATGCAGCGCATACAGCACGCCGCGTGTTTCCGCCGCGCCGCCGACACTGTCCTTCACGTCGATGAGCTTGCCCGTCACGCCATCGAAGAGCATGTATTGCGGGCTCATCGATACGCGTGACGCCTCGCCGCGCGAGACGGCCACGCGCGCGGTGGTATCGCCGGGATTCGTGATCGTCACGCGGCCGACCTTGTCGCGGCCCCAGCGCGCCTGCGCTTCGCGCACCATCGCATCGACGGGCGCAAGGCCGGCCTTCTGTCCGGAAGGCTTGCCGGGCTGAATGAACGCGCTCAGTTGCGATGTCATCGCCTCGCGTTCGGCGGGCGTCCTGAACGCGGTCTGCGCGCCCCACGGCATGTACATCGTCATCAGCGTGACGAGACCGGTGTAGGTGATCATCGCGTGAAACGGCAAGCCGAACACCGATAGCGCGTTATGCGCATCCAGCCACGAGCGCTGACCCTTCCCCCATCGGAACGTGAAGAAATCGGCGAAGATTTTCTTGTGCGTGATGACGCCGCTCACGATCGCGACGAGCATGAACATCGCGCACAGTCCCGCGAGCCAGCGGCCCCACAGCACCGGCATGTAAAAAAACTGAAAATGGAAGCGATAAAAAAATTCGCCGCCGAGCGTCTCGCGCGCGCTCGTGCGCTGGCCCGTTACCGGATCGAAGCTCGCCGATTCGAATGTGCGCTTGCCTGCCGCCGCGCCCGGCGTGCGCCAGAACGAACCGATGACGCTCGTGCGCTCGTCCGGCAAGTCGAAGCTCCATTGCGAACTGCCCGCGGCGATCGTGCCGAGCGTCGCGGTGACGCGTTGCGCGACGCGCGCGGCATCCGGCATGTCGCGCTGATGCGGCTGCTCCGGCCGCATCCACTGCGAGGTTTCGTCCTTGAAGTAGCTGACGGTGCCGGTCAGGAACATCGCGTAGAGAATCCAGCCGGCGAGCAGGCCCGCCCACGTGTGCAGGTCGGACATGCTCTGGCGAATGCCGCGGGCTTTCGGTTCGGGATCGCGCGCGCGTTTCACGAGATGCGCCCTCCCGCCCATACGCTCGACGCGGCCAGCAACAGCGGCACGGCGACGATCACGAGACCCGTCCAAGCGCGCCGCGCGCTACGAACCGCGAACACCCAGATCACCGCGCACGCGTAGACGATAAAGCTCGCGAGCATGCCGGTCAGCACGGCTTGCGGCTTGCTCATCGGCAGCGCAAGTGCTGCCACGCTTGCGAGTGCGGCGAGCGCATAGCCGCCGAAGATCGCCGCGACGATTCGAGAGGCGAGCGGGCCGTGCCTGACGATCGTGCTCATTGATCGGATGCGCGTCGCCGCGTCTTGTGTTTCCACTGATTGGTCTGCGAATGGTTTGGCCGGAAGAACGTGCGCATCGATGGATGCGGGAGCCGGCGCGCCTGAAGAATGCCCGATGTAAATGATAATAATTATCAATAACTCAGGGCAAACTTGTCAAGCGACGCTTAAAACCAAGTGATAACGCGCGAAGAAGACGCGATGCGCCTTTCGGCGCATCGGAATATGGAAGATGAGCGTGTGGCGGGACCGGCTTACTCTTCGCCGGTCACCCACTTTTTAGTGGCGTGATAGCCGCGCTTCGAAGTGTCCGCGATAGCGTGACCCGCCGATTTCGCGCCGTCGCCGATTGCGTGCGCGGCATCGCGAGCCGCGTGGCCGGTCTGACGTCCCGCCGATTTGACATCTTCCTTGAACTGATGCGCGCCCGATTCGACGCTCGCATGCGCGAGCGGGCTGAGCGCCATCAGCAAGGCCGGAACGATGAGCAAGGTGTTCTTTTTCATATCGACGATTTTCGCACATCGCAGTCATCGCGCGTCGGCAGCGCTCGCCTTCGCTCTCTCCGGCGGCACGGCGCTTGCGCCGCCGATGCATCGAAGCTCTTCACGCCTGGAGTAGACCATGCATATCGTCTGTCACATGATGTCGTCGATCGACGGCCGCAGCCTCACCGATAACTGGAATCTCGATTTCGCATCGCCCATCTACGAAGACACCGCCGCGCGCTTCAAGGCCGACGCGTGGGCATGCGGCCGCGTCACGATGCAGGAAATCTCGCACGGTAAGGATCGCGACTATACACGCGGATTGGCGAAAGGCCCGATTGCGCGCACCGATCATTTCGCCAAACGCGATGCGAGCCAGTACGCAATTTCCATCGATCCGAAGGGGCGTGTCGCGTGGAAGAGCAACACGGCGCTCGACTCGCACATCGTCGAAGTGCTCGCCGAAAGTGTTGAGGACGACTACCTCGCCTACCTGCAATCGATAGACGTGTCGTATGTGTTCGGCGGCAAGGACGATATCGAACTGAAGCGCGTCGTCGATACGCTCGCGCGCGAACTGAAGATCGGCAAGCTGATCGTCGAAGGCGGCGGCCATGTCTCGGGTGCGTTCGTGAATGCACAGCTCGCCGATGAGGTCAGCGTCCTCCTGATTCCGCTAGTCGATGGACGCGAAGCGCATACGTCGTCATTCGAAGTCGCGATGGACCAGTGGCAAAAGCCCACTTATCTCAAGCTCGATTCGATCGAAAAACTGGAACACGACGTTGTCTGGCTGCGCTACACACGCAAGTCCTGACGTCTCGGGATTTACCCGCGCCGCGCCCGGCAAGCAGCTAAAAATGCGGCTTGCATTGTTATAATCCTTTCATCGAACGACCAAAACCTAACACAGCTCGCGCGACACGCCGCCACCAAGAGCGCGCCTCGTCGCGCCATCCCGATGGCCAAGAACGAACGCCTGCGCGCCCTTTCCGGTGCGCTCGAAAAACAGAGCGTCATGCGTCTGCGCGATGCGGCCGCATTGCTCGGCGTATCGGAGATGACGGTGCGCCGTGATATCGCCGCGCATCCCGGCCAGTTCACTTATCTCGGTGGCTATATCGTCAGCGCAGCCGATGTGCCCAACGCGGGCTACACCATCGAGGAAGAAAAGGATCATTTCGCGCAGGCGAAGGCGATCGCATCGAATCACGCGGCGCGTCTGCTCGTCGATAACGAAACCATCTTCATCGATTGCGGTACGACCCTGACGACGCTCGCGCGGCAGATTCCCACGGAGATGCATCTGACGGTCGTGTGCTATTCGCTCAATGTCGCGGAGATTTTGCGGCGCAAGCCGAATGTGCGCATGATCCTGCTCGGCGGCGTGTACGTGCCGTCGTCGGAATCATTCGCCAGCGACGAGAGCGTCGAAACGTTGCGGCGTATGGGCATCAACAAGGCGTTCATGTCGGCGGGCGGTGTCGATGAAGCACGCGGCGTCACGTGCTGGAACTTTCATGAAGTCGCGATCAAGCAGGCCGCGATGGCGAGCGCGGTGGAACGGCATCTCGTCGTCGATGCCAGCAAGTTCGGCAAGGTGAAGGCGGTGCGGTTCTCGCAGATTTCGGAGTTCGATTCGGTCATCACGGAGCAAGGCCAGACGCTTAAAAAACGCGCCTGATTCGTTCCGCTTAAAAACAGAAAGGCTCGTTCAGGATTTGAACGAGCCTTTTTTGTTCCGCTTTTTTAGAACGTTACTGCCTGCGTCCCAGCGCGAACAACGTCCCCGCGACCAGAATGAACGCGCCGATGATCACCTTCTGCCAGGTGCTCGGTACGCCGACGAGAATCAGCACGCTATTGATGAGCGTCACCAGCACGACGCCCAAAAGCGTGCCCACTACCGTTCCCGTGCCGCCCGTGATGCGCGCGCCTCCGAGAATCACGGCGGCGATCACGTCGAGTTCGGTGCCGACGAGATCGAACGGATTCGCGAGCCGATTGGTCGATACATGCAGAATGCCCGCGACGCCCGCCAGCAAGCCGGTATAGCCGAACACGAACAAATGAATCGCGCGGAGGTTGTAGCCGAGCCGTTCGGCGATGGCGAGCGAGCCGCCCATCGCATAGACGCCACGCCCCATCATCGTGCGATTGAGCAGCCACCATGTCACGACCGCCGCGATCACGAGCGCGAGCACGGAGACGGGCAACACGGCACGCAAGCCATCCGGCGTGTGATAGAAGAACAGCGGCAGGCGCCCGAACGTATCCATGCTATGCGGAATGTTCATGAAGAACTGCGTGCCGACGAAAGTCAGCAACAAGCCGCGATACAGATATTGCGTGCCGATTGTGACGATCAGCGAAGGCGCCTTCAGCCGGTGCACGAGCATCCCGTTGATCACGCCGAGCACCACGCCGCCGATCGCGCCCGCGAGCAGGATCAGCACGAACGGGCACTCGGGCCACCACGCGAACACGGCTTTGGTGATCGAGTACATCGTCAGCGCGGCAATCGCCGTGAACGACACATCAATGCCGCCCGACGCCAGCACGACGAGCGTGCCGAGCGCGAAGAGCGAGACCGTCGTCGCGGAATGCAACAGGTCGAACAGCGTGGCGAACTGGAAAAAGCGCGGGTTGATGCTGCCCACGACCAGACACGTCACCAGGATCAGCCCGAGCGTGAACCACTCGGGATTGCGCATCAGTCGCGCGTACAGGTTGCCCTTGCGCACACGCGGCGCGATTTCGGCCGCGTGCTGCGGCATCGTCTCGCTTCCCGTGCGGCGGATGGATTCGCTCATGCTCATGCTGCCTCTGAAAGTAGCGCGTGATAAAGATCGGCCTCGTTCAACCGGTCCGCGCGATATTCGTTCGCGACGCGGCCTTTCTTCATCATCAGAATGCGGTCGCAGTTCTGCAGCAACTCGGGCAAGTCGTCGCTGATCAGGATGATCCCGATGCCTTCCTTCGATAGCCGCTGCATGATCCGATAAATGATGTCCTTCGATCCCACGTCGACGCCGACCGTCGGGCCATGCAGAATCAAGACGCGCGGATCGATCGCGAGCCAGCGGCCGATCAGCACGCGCTGCTGGTTGCCGCCCGAAAGCGATTGCACGGGCTTGTCGACATCGGGTGTCGCGATCTGCAAGTCCTTCACGGTGCGCTCCGCAAGCTCCTGCGCGCGTTTGCGGTCGATCTGGCCGAAGCGGTCGCGCAAGCTCGCGATCATCGCGGTCACGACATTGTCGCGAATCGGCTTGTCGAGAAAAAGCCCTTCATTCAGGCGATCTTCCGGTACATAGCCGATGCGCTGCGCCTTAGCATCCGCGGGGGAATGCAGGCGCACACGCATGCCGTCGAGCGTCACCGTGCCCATGTCGGCAGGCGCGACACCCGCAAGCGCACGCGCGAGTTCATTGCGGCCCGAATCGAGCAGGCCGGTCACGCCGAGAATTTCGCCCTTGTGCAGCTTGAACGACACATCGGCGAACTGGCCCTTGCGGCCGAGGCCCTGCACATCGAGCACGACTTGCGATGCGCCTTCTTCCCCTTGCGCGCGATAGCGTTCCGTCGACAGATGCTTGCCCGTCATGAGCTCGCTGATCTGCGCCTTCGTATAGTTTTCGATCGGTCCCTGCGCCATCTTCTGGCCGTCGCGCAGCACGATCACTTCGCCGCCGATCGCATAGCATTCGTCGAGCTTGTGGCTCACGAACAGCACGGCCACGCCGTCCGCGCGCAAACGTGCGAGCACGGCGATGAGGTTGTCGACTTCCTTCTGCGTAAGCGATGTCGTCGGCTCGTCCATGATGACGAACTTCGCCTCGCTCGCAATGGCCCGCGCGATCGCGACGAGCTGACGCGTCGCGAGCGGCAACTGCTCGATGAGCGTCTTCTGAAAGTCCGCGTCGCCCGGCAGGCCGACTGCTTCGAGCGCGCGCGCGGCGGTTTCGCCAAGCGCACGGCGATCGAAGGTGCGGGCGAGCTTGCCCGCATGTTCCGCGAGTTCGGACGTCAGCGCGACATTCTCCGCGACGCTCATGTTCGGCAGCAACGACAGGTCCTGATAGACCGTTTCGATGCCCGCCGAGAGCGATTCGAGCGGCGAGAGCTTCTTGTGACGCACGCCTTCGATCACGAGCTCGCCTTCATCGGGCGGTTGCGCGCCCGAAATGATCTTGATGAGCGTGCTCTTGCCGCAGCCGTTCTCGCCGAGCAAGTGATAAATCTGGCCGCGCTCGAACGCGAGGCTCACGCCGCGCAGCGCATAGACGCCGGTGAAGCGCTTGTGAATATCGACGACTTCGAGGAGCGGTGTCGTTGTGGTCATGTCTGTCCAGGGCAAGCGGCGCGCTCTTTTAAAAGCGCGCCGCGCGCGTCACATCAGAAGTTGTATTGCTTGTAGTTCGTCTTGTCGACATCGACCCAGCCGGTGCCGCGCACGATCACGCCCTTGCCCGGGCCTTTCGTCACGCTGACCTTGTTGTAGCCGGTAATGCCGAGGTCCGCGCCGTTCTGCACTTCCTTGCCGTCCACGAGCATCTGCGCGACCTTGTTCATCGCGAGACCGGCGAGCTTCGGATCCCAGAACGCGATGCCGTTGATCGCGCCGCTCTCCAGGAACTTGCCCGCTTCCGTCGGCAGGCCCGTGCCGTACACGCAGATCTTGCCGACCTTGCCCGCTTCCTCGACCGCGCGGCCGATGCCGATCACGTCCAGCGACGACGAACCTTGAAAGCCCGTCAGATCCGGGTGCTTGCGCAGCACTTCCTTCGCGACCTGATACGCGCGTTCGCCATCGTTGTTGGTTTCGAGTTTAGGCTCGACGAGATCCATCTTCGGATACTTGGCCTTCGCATTGCCGATGCCGCCGTCGGCCCATTGAACCTGCGAGCGCGAACCGAGCGAGCCGACCAGCACCGCCCACTTGCCCTGCTGACCCATGCACTTCGAGAGGCGCTCGTTCAGGCCTGCGCCGTATGCGGTGTTGTCGAAGGCTTCGATATCGACCATCGTGTTCTTGGCGTTGTCCGCTTCATGCGTGACGACCTTGATGCCGCGATCCATCGCTTTCTTGAGCGCGGGTTCGAGCGTCGGCGGATCGTACGGAACCACGGCGATCGCCGTGACCTTCTTCGCGATCAGGTCTTCGATGATCTTCAGTTGCTGCGCGGCGTCGGCGCGGCCCGGACCCGTCTGATATGCATTGATGTTCGGGTTCTCCTTGCCGAACTCCTTCACGCCCTCATCCATGCGATTGAACCAGTTGATGCCGGTCACCTTCACGACCGTCACGATGGTCTCGTTCGTCGCGGCTTGCGCTGCCGCGATCGCGCCCGCTGCGAGTGCGATCGCCGTGAGCGCGGTGCCGAATCTGTTGAGCTTCATTGCTTGTCTCCTTTATTTCGATTGGTCTCTTTGATGAATCACACGCAACACTAACGTCCCGTCGATGCGGGCGGCGGCGGAACATTGCTTTTGGGCGCGGCCCCGCCTATACCGAAGATCGCGCGCACGCGATCGCCGCCCGCGAATGCGAGCGATGCGAGCAGCAGAAAGCCCCACGCGCAATCGCCGAAGAACTGCGATACGCCGAGCAGGTTGAACAGGCTCGACAGAAACTGCAGCACGGTCGCGGCGAGAAACACGCAGACGATGCGTCCATACCCGCCCGCCGGATTCACGCCGCCCATCACCGCGATCAGAATCGCGATCAGCAGATACGAATTGCCGTAGTCCCACTTCGCGCTCGACGTATGCGTCGCGCTGATGAGACCCGCGAGCGACGCGAGCACGCCGCACATCCCGTACGTGAGAATCAGCATCCGCGCGCGTGGAATCCCCGCATAGAAGGCGGCTTTCGGGTTCGTGCCCATCAGATAGAGACGCAGGCCGAACGGCGTGCGCTTGAGCACCCAGCCGAGCAGCAGCACGGCGGCAATGAAGATCCACAGTGAAATCGGCACTTGCAGGAAGGTGCCGTTGCCGATGTTCGACAGCGGATCGACATATTCCACGCGCACCGATGCGCCGTTGCTCAGCACGACCGCGATGCCGGTGAAGAGCAGTTGCGTGCCGAGCGTGCAGAGGATCGGCGTGAGCTTGAGCTTCGCGATCACGACGCCGTTCAGCAGCCCGCCGATCGCGCCCATCGCCACGACGATGCAGATGAACACCGCCGTATAGAGCGCGGGCGAATCGTCGGCGGAAACCATGTGCGGCAAGAGCATCGCCGCGACCATGCCGGAGAGATTCGCAAGCCCCACGCCCGACAGATCGATGCCGCCGTTGCCCGACACCATCGACAGCATGATGCCGAGCGCGAGCAGGCCCAGCTCGGGCAACTGGCCGCCCATCGACTGGAGATTGTCGATATCGAGGAACTGGCCGTGCGACATCCACGTCGCGACGATCACGACGAGCACGTTCACGCCGATGAGGAAGTTGAACTGGCGATCAGCGAGCCACTTCGACGCTTTCATTGCGTGACGCTCCCTTGTTCGAGCAGCGCGTTGATCTCGTCGAGACGCGGCATCGATGGCGCGGTGCCCGGACGCGTCACAGAGATGCTCGCGAGCGCGCAGCCGAAGCGCACCGCATCGGCCGGGCTTTCGCCTCGTGCGAGCGCGGCCGCGAAGCCGCCGGTGAAGCCATCGCCCGCGCCGGCCGTTTCGACGACGCGGCCGCAATCGAATGCAGGCACGAGCGTCGATTCGTTCGGCGTATGCAGCAACGCGCCTGCTTCACCGAGCGTAACGATCACCGCGCGTGCGCCCTTCTTCAGCAACACGTCGGCGGCGCGGCGCGCGTCATCGACATTGGCGATAGGCACGCCCGTCAGCGCCGTCGCTTCCGTTTCGTTCGGCGTGATGTAGTCGCACAGCGGATAGATATCGTCGGTGAGCGGTATGGCGGGTGCCGGATTGAACACGGTCGTCACGCCATGCTTGCGCGCGAGTTCCAGACCGCGCCGCGCCGCCGGAATCGGCTGTTCGAGTTGCGTGACGAAGACGCCCGCGCGCGCGATATCGTCCTCGATTGCATCGACGTCTTCGGGAGCGAGCGCGCCTGCCGCACCCGCCGCGACGATGATCGCATTGCCGCCCGTGTTTTCATCGACATAGATATGCGCGGCGCCGGTTGCAACGTCGTTCATCACGGTTGCGCGCGATGTGATGCCTTCGGCAGCCCAGGTCGCCTGCGCGATCTCGCCAAACGCATCGGCGCCGATGCGCGTGCAGAAGATCACGTTCGCGCCCGCGCGTGCGGCGGCCACCGCCTGATTCGAGCCCTTGCCGCCCGGCCCCATCTTGAACGCGGAGCCCGCGACCGTTTCGCCGAGCAGCGGCATGCGCGCTGCGCGGAACGCGAGGTCCGTCACATAGATGCCGAGAATGACGACGCTTTTCATCGCGTACCTCCTTCCGGTGCATCAGGTGCGAGCTGCACGCCTTTCTTGAAGATGAAGCAGCCGTAGCCGCGCGCTTCGCCCGTCGCGATCACGCAATAGGCACGCTTCGCGCGCTCGTAGAATGCGAAACGTTCGATCGGCGCAAACGGCGTCTCGCGGCCTTCCGCATCGTCCACTTCGCGTTGCGCTTCACGCTGCACGGCCGGCAAGGTCGATGCATCGCCGACTATTTCCATGCGGCCCGCAGGATCGTCGACGAACGTATCGAGCGGCAGCACCGACAGCACCGCGCGCACCGCACGCGGCGCGTTCGCGCCGTCCACGCGCAGCAGCTTGCCCAGCACCGTTTGCCGCGCGACGGAATCGGCGGGGAAATGGGCGTCGCAGATCACCACTTCGTCGCCGTGACCCATCGCGGCGAGCGCGTACAGGATATCGGCGTTCAAGAGCGGATCGATGTTCTTCAGCACAGCGTCTCCTCCATGCGTGGGCGTGCCTCGTGTCGAGATCTGCGCCCGTTCAATGCTTCAATCAGTCTCCGTACGGCACCCAGATGTTCTTCACCTGCACGGCCTGGCGAAGGAACGGCAGACCTTCACTCGCGGCATCGTGCCAGTCGAACACGCGGCCCTGATCGACGAACGTGCGCTTCAGGTTGCCGGTCGATTCACGCTCGGCCATCGCCGAAAGCGACGCGCCGTGGAAGCACCAGAGCGCATCGACGTCATCGTGTTGCGCGAGCGTTTGTGCAAGAGAGCGCGCATCGCCCGTGACGATATTCAGCGCGCCGCCCGGCACATCCGATGTCTCGACGACCTGATAGAAGTCCGTCGCCATCAACGGGCACGTCTCGCTCGGCACCACGACCACGCGATTGCCCAGCGCAAGCGCGGGCGCGACGAGCGATACGAAGCCGAGCAGCGGCGCTTCGTCCGGGCACACGATGCCGATCACGCCGAGCGGCTCGTGCATCGCGAGCGCGACGCCATGCAGCGGCGGCGCATGCACCGCGCCATCGTACTTGTCGGCCCACGCGGCGTAGGTGAAGAAGCGCGCGATGGACGCATCCACTTCGCGCTTCGCATCGCGCTCGTTCGAACCCGCGCGCGTAACGAGTTGCTTCGCGAACTCATCGGCGCGCGCGCTCAGATTTTCCGCGAGGTAGTACAGCACTTGCGCGCGGTTGTGCGCGCTCGCCGACGACCACTTGCTCATGCCGCGCGCGGCGGTCACCGCATTGCGAATGTCCTTGCGGCTGCCCTCGCCCACTTCACCGACGATCTCGCCAGCGGGCGAATGCACGAGCCGCGAATAGCCGCTGTCGGGCCGCGCCTGCTTGCCGCCGATGAAGAGCTTCGCGGTGCGATCGAGCGCGCTGACCTTGCCTGCATCGACGAGCGAATCGGGTTGTGCCTGCAACGGCTTCGATTCGCCGCGAACCGGGAGTCTGGTCCACGCGCGCGGCTTCAGATATTCGTAAATGCCCTCGCGTCCGCCTTCGCGCCCGAAGCCGGATTCGCGATAGCCGCCGAAGCCGACGGCCGCATCGAAGAGATTGGTCGCGTTGATCCACACGACGCCGCATTGCAGGCGCGGCGCGACATCGAGCGCGCGGCTGATGTTCTCGCTCCACACGCTCGCGGCAAGTCCGTAGCGCGTGTTGTTCGCGAGCGCGACGGCCTCTTCCGGCGTGCGGAAGCTCATCGTCACGAGCACCGGCCCGAAGATTTCTTCCTGCGCGAGCGTCGATGCCGGCGCGACATTGGTGACGAGGGTCGGCGGAAAGAACGCGCCGTGCTCGGGCAACGTGGCACGCGGCGACTGATAAATTTCGCAGCCTTCGCTTTCGCCCTTGTCGACGAGCGCGCGAATGCGTTCGAGCTGCACGTCATCGACGACCGCGCTCATGTCGATGCCCTTGTCGAGCGAGGTCCCGACGCGCAGCGTGTCCATGCGGCGCTTGAGCTTCTCGACGAAGCGCGTTTCGATGCCTTCCTGCACGAGAAGACGCGAGCCCGCGCAGCACACTTGTCCCTGATTGAACCAGATCGCATCGACGACGCCTTCGACGGCGCTGTCGAGATCGGCATCGTCGAACACGATGAAGGGCGACTTGCCGCCGAGTTCGAGCGTCAGCGATTTGCCGGAGCCGGCTGTCGTCGCGCGGATCTGGCGGCCCACTTCGGTCGAGCCCGTGAACGCGATCTTCGCGACCCGCTTATGCTCGACGAGCGCCGCGCCCGTGCTTCCGTCGCCGGTGACGACGTTGAGCACGCCCTTGGGCAAGCCCGCGCGATGCGCGAGTTCGGCGAACAGCAGCGCGGTCAGCGGCGTGAATTCGGCGGGCTTCAGGACGACCGTATTACCGAGCGCGAGCGCGGGCGCGATCTTCCACGCAAGCATCAGCAGCGGAAAATTCCACGGCACGATCTGCCCGATCACGCCGAGCGGCGCCCAGTCGGCGAACTCCTTGTCCTGCAACTGTGCCCATCCCGCGTGATGCAGAAAGTGCCTTGCCACAAGAGGTATATCGATATCGCGGGACTCGCGGATCGGCTTGCCGTTGTCGAGCGATTCGAGCACGGCGAAGAGCCGGCTATGCCGCTGCACCATGCGCGAAAGCGCATAGAGATGCCGCGCGCGCCCCGCTCCGCCGATCGCCTGCCAGCCTTCGAGGGCGGCATGCGCGGCTTCCACGGCGGCATCGACATCGGCTTGCGTGCCTTGCGCGATCGATGCGAGCACGCGGCCCGTGGCCGGTTCGCGCGAATCGAAGCGGTCGGCGTCGTCGCTGTCGCGCCATGCGCCGTTGATGAAGTGACCGAAGCGCCCGTCGTGCTGATCGAGCCATGCGCGCGCGGCGCGATCGTCTTCCGGTGCGGGTCCGTATTCCATCGAGGAGAAGTATTCGGCAACGCTCATGAGGCTGTGTTTTGAAGGTGAATCAGGCGACGGGATGACGGTTGAACGCCGAGTAGCGTCCGCTCACATGATGTTCGAGCTGGCGTTCGATATCCGCGAGCAGGCTCGATGCGCCGACACGAAACAGATCCGCTTCGAGCCATTCGCGGCCGAGCTCTTCCTTCATGAGGATCTGATATTCGAGTACCGATTTCGCGGTGGACACGCCGCCAGCAGGCTTGAAGCCGATTGCGACGCCGGTGCGCGCGAGATATTCGCGAATCATGCGCACCATCACGAGCGATACATCGAGCGTCGCGTTGACGCTCTCCTTGCCCGTCGATGTCTTGATGAAGTCGGCGCCGGCCATCATGCAGATCATCGACGCCTTCGCGACATTCGACAGCGTGCGGATATCGCCGGTCGCGAGAATCGCCTTCACGTGCGCATCGCCGCATGCAGCGCGGAAATCGCGCATCTCGTCGTAGAGCGCCTGCCAGTTGCCCGTGAGCACGTGCTCGCGCGTGACGACGATATCGATCTCCGACGCGCCGTCTCGCACCGACGCCTCGATCTCGCGCAGCTTGAGATCGTGCGGATTGAGTCCGGCGGGAAAGCCCGTCGATACGGCCGCGACCGGAATGCCGCTGCCTTCGAGCGCGTTCACGGCGGTTTTCACGTAACGGTGATAAACGCACACCGCGCCTGTCTTTATCGACGCGGGGGCCATGCCGAGCGCGTCGAGCAGATCGTCGCGCAACGGACGGCGCGCCTTCGCGCACAGGCGTTCGACGCGCCCGTGCGTGTCGTCGCCGCTGAGCGTCGTGAGGTCGATGCAGGTGATCGCCTTGAGCAGCCACGCGGCCTGCGCATCTTTCTTGACGGCGCGGCGCGTGCCGAGCGTCGATGCGCGGCGCGTCACCGCCGATTGATTGACGCGCAGCCCGTCGAGCCACGACAGGTCGAACGGCACGCCGGGATTGCGGGCGCTGGCGTGAACTTGCGCCTTTGCGGGCCAGGCGACGATGGACTTCGATGCAGTTTCCAGCATGAGATCGGTATGCCGGCGTCTTGTGCGACGCACAACAGTTTTTGATAGATTGATCTCAGTTTATAACATCGATGTGAGGATCGTAACATAGGGAAAGTTCGTAGGCGGTCGATGGCCGCTACGTGGCAGCCGGGTCCGCGCATTGCTCTATATCGTGACCACCCACTTTTTGAAACAGAGGACACGATGCCCCGCCCGACCCCCACACAGGCTGAAACCGCTGCCGCTTCCCGCGCCACGCCGAGCCAGGACGCCATTGAAGTGCTGATGGACGATCATCGTGCCGTTAAAAAGCTGTTCGATGCGTTCGAGAAAACAAAGGACGACGATCTCGACGCCAAGACCACGCTCGTGCGACGCGCGTGTGAAGAACTCACGGTCCACGCGATGATCGAGGAAGAGTTGCTGTATCCGGCGGCGCAGGAAGCGCTGGACGAAGACGACCGGCCCGATGTCGAAGAAGCTTATGTCGAACACTTTCTCGTTAAGGTGCTGATCGAAAAGTTCACTACGCTGAGAGCGGGCCAACCCGGCTTCGACGCGACCTTTAAGGTCATGAGCGAGATGGTGCAGCATCACATCGAAGAGGAAGAATCGGATCTGTTCCCCAAGCTGCGCAAGTCGAGCGCGGATCTGAATGCGCTCGGCAAGAAGCTGATGCAACGCAAGGAACAACTGGAGGCGAAGATCCCGAAAGATGCCGGCGACAATACCATGCGCCTGCATTGATCCACATCGACGTCGACCGGAGCCGAAGCATGAAAAACCCTTGGGTGAAGAAGAACCCGTTCCTCAGCATGTGGCTGTCCGGCGCGAATGCGGTCATCGGTTCGACGCGAGGCCGCGCCACCGCCCAAGCGAAACGGCAAGCGTCGGCTTTCTGGACGGCAGCGCTTACGCCGCCCAAGCCGAAGAAGCGGCGCACACGGCGTTAGGCGCTCGGCAACCGGCAGTCATCCACGCAGCGCGTCGAGCACATCGGAGAACGCCCGATGTGTCGACGCGCTCAATCCCGCGCCGACCGCTGTCTGCACCGTGCGGCGTACGCCGAGAATCGCGATGCCGACGAGCGCGAGCGCAATCAACTCGGCATTGGGCGTGCGTAGGAACCACGGCGCGGGTCGCGTTGCCGGCAACGTGCGCGGCACGCGCGGCGCACGCGTAACCCGCAAAGGTTCATCGGCAATATGCGCGGCGATCAATTCCGCGCGCGACTCCGCCATGCGCGCGAGCACGGCTCCGTGAGCTTCGGCATGCTTCATTGCGTTGCCTCCCTGATGGCATCCATGTCGCGTCGCAACTCTTCGCGCAGCAACTGAAAAGGTTGCGCGGGCTTGCGCGACATCATGACGATGACCGCGATCACCGCGACGGCGAGCCACGCTCCCGCCACGCACCACGCCGTCAGCACGAGGTACGGCGTGCCGACTGAGGTCACGATCACCGCGATCGACACGAAAGATAGCGTGAACAGTGCGCCGATCGTGAGCGCGACGAGCGCGACCACTTCATGCAGCACGCGCTTCTTGGTCTCAGCGAGTTCGATGGGAATCAGCTCGCCATAATCGACGAGGCGTCTCGTGCAGAAATGGCCGATCCTGCGCCAGTTGGCGATCTTTCTCTGGATTGTCATCGTTGCTTCCCCAGCGAGGTTTCAGTCAAGACGGAGTGCCTTGACAGAATGGAGAGCAGTGCGCATGCCAGCGATGCGTGCAGTCGATGAGAATCGGTGGTTATTTCATACGGGCAGTCGCGGAAGATGATCCGGACCGTAGTAAGACGCGGCGAAGGCAAACCGTCTCCGGATCGCCTTCCGCGATTTTTACTTCTTACTTGAGATCGTCGGGCACCTTGCCGCCGTTTTCCGCGAGTTTCTGCATGACCTGCTTGTGCAGCCAGATGTTCATCGAGGCCGAGTCTTCCGTATTGCCGGAGTAGTGCAATTCCGACGCCAGTTCCTTGCGCGCGGACAGGCTGCTGTCGAGGCCGAGCAGCTTCATCAGATCGACGATCGACGTGCGCCAGTTGAGTTGCGCGCCTTGACTCGCCTGCATTTGCGTCAGCACTGCTTCGACATCCACTTCCTGCATCGGTGCTGCGGCAGGCTGGTCAGGCGTGGCAGCCGTCGTGGTGGCCGGTGCGGCGGCAGGCGCTGCGCCCGGGCTTGCGCTGGCAGGCGCACTGTCGTGGTGAAAGATTTTGTTCAGGATATTTGAAAAGATACTCATGACATCTCCTTTGAAAGTGAACCCACGGACGTGCAAGTGTCGTGCCGCTACGCTTCCGATGCAACTGTCATTTGATTCAATTTGACGGTTGTGGAATAACACGTGAACGATGAGTGTCGTGTCATAAAAGCACGGTAGCGCGAAATCCCGACGATCTCAGCAAACACCGTAACACGGCGAGGAGGCATCATGGGTATATCGTTCTGCTTCACTTAAAAATGCGCCGTCGTGGAGTTCACCTTTTCATGCTTTAACGTGCAATGGAGAGATGCGCGATTACTTCTGCACGCCCGGTTGCAGCACCGGCACATCGCGCCCGGCCCGAGGCGCCATGCGCGCGAAAAACACGACACCGGCGGCCACGACCGACATCACCGCGAGACCCGTCAACCCGCCCTGAATCGAACCCGTCTTCTGTTCGAGGAAACCGAACGTCGCAGGCGCGACAAAGCCGCCTAGATTGCCGATCGAATTGATCAGTGCGAGCACGGGCGCGGCGATGCGCGCATCGAGATAACCTTGCGGAATCGGCCAGAACAATGACGATGCGGCCTTGAAACCGATTGCCGCAAAGCAGATCGCGACAAACGAGAAGACCGGGCTGCCGAGACCCGCGGCATACATGCCGGCCGCCGCGATCAGCAACACGCACGCAACCCACGCCTGCTGAAACTTGAAGCGCGCCGCGAGTGCCGCGAACAGATACATCGCGACGATGGAAATGAGCCACGGAATCGAGTTGAAAAGACCGACCTGGAAATCGTTGAGATGCCCCATCTTGCGGATGATGCTTGGCAGCCAGAACGTCGCGCCGTAGATCGTCAGCGAGACCGAGAAATAGATCAGGCAGAAGATCAGAATCTGCGGATCGCGCAAGAGACTCCACGACGTCGGCTTCTTCGCGTGCACGGCATCGCGGCGGCGCTGCTCGTCCTCGATTTCGGCGACGACCGCATCCTGTTCGGCGCGCGTGAGCCACTTCGCGTCGCGCGGCTTCGAATCGAGCCAGAACCACACGAAGCCCGCGAGTACGACCGACGCCATGCCCTCGATGATGAACATCCACTGCCAGCCGTGCAGGCCCACGCCTTCGATCAGCATCAAGCCGCCTGAGATCGGTCCGGAGAACACTGAAGCCAGCGCCGAGCCGCTCAGGAAGATGGCCATCGCCTTGCCGCGTTCATCGCGCGGCAGCCATTGCGTGAAATAGAACACGACGCCCGGGAAGAAGCCCGCTTCGGCCGCGCCGAGCACGAGCCGCATCGCGTAGAACGAGGTCTCGCCCTTCACGAAGGCCATGCCCACGGCCGCCAGCCCCCACGTGATCATGATGCGCGTGAGCCACGCCTTCGCGCCGAACCGCTGCATCAGCATGTTCGACGGCACTTCGAACACAGCGTAGCTCACGAAGAACAGGCCCGCGCCGAGCCCGTAAGCCGCCGCGCCGATGCCGAGATCCGCGCTCAAATGCTGGCGCACGAAACCGATGTTCACGCGGTCGATGTAATTGACGATGAACATCACGACGAAAAGCGGCAGCACATGCCACTTGATCTTGCGAACGGCGCTCGACAGCGCGCTGGGACTGCTCATGAGGTTGTCTCCTGGAATGCGCTGTACTTGTTCTATGACTCAGAAGCGCGGGTTCTTGCCGGTGAACTCGGGCTGATACTTGCGCATTTGCGTTAGGTCGTCGCGATTGCGCACGCCGCACGTCAGGTATTGCTCATGCAATGCGGCGAGTTGCTCGCGATCGAGTTCGACACCGAGACCCGGCGTCGTCGGCACGCGCACCGCGCCGTTATCGAATTTGACGCGGCCTCCCTTGATCACTTCTTCTTCCTGCCACGGGTAGTGTGTATCGCACGCATACGTGAGATTCGGCACGCTTGCCGCGACATGCGTCATCGCCATCAGGCTGATGCCGAGGTGCGAGTTCGAATGCATCGACATGCCGAAGCCCCACAGCCGCGCCATGCGCGCGAGCGTCTGCGTGGCGCGCAGGCCGCCCCAGTAGTGATGATCGGAGAGCAGCACCTTGATCGAGCC
The DNA here is from genome assembly GCF_046030135.1 of Caballeronia jiangsuensis. Taxonomy (NCBI): domain Bacteria; kingdom Pseudomonadati; phylum Pseudomonadota; class Betaproteobacteria; order Burkholderiales; family Burkholderiaceae; genus Caballeronia; species Caballeronia jiangsuensis. The sequence continues at coordinate 33,446 of NZ_JAQQDB010000051.1, read as the reverse complement.
CATGTTGCAGCCGCGACGGAAGTCGTCCATCGTCGTGATGACCATGTTGGTCGCGAGCGGCAGCTTCGTGTGCTTCTGCAGTTCGGCCATGCCTTCGAGGCCGGGGCACGGGTCTTCGTAGTATTCGAGGATTTCATCGAGCTCGGGCGCGGCCTCGATGCTCGTCTTGAGCGTCCAGTTCGCGTTCGGATCGAGGCGCAGCGGCATGCCGGGGAAAGCCTTCGCGAGCGCCTTCATGCAGGCGATTTCATGCGCGGGCTCGAACACGCCGCCCTTCAGCTTGATGCTCTGGAAACCGTACAGGTCGATCATGCGCTGCGCCTGCGCGACGATCTGTTCAGGGCTGATGCCCTCGCCCCACGCATCGGGCGCATAGGGCTTGTCGATATGTTCCGCGTACTTGAAGAACAGATACGCGCTGTACGGCACGGCGTCGCGGACCTTGCCGCCCAGAAGATCGACTACCGGCGCGCCGACGATTTGCCCTTGCAGATCGAGCATCGCCACTTCGAACGTGCTGATGACCTTCGGCGCATTTTTCGCGGCATGCGAGCCGGGCGCGAGTTCGAATTCGACGGCGCCGGGCGTCGCCTTGATCGTCGCGCGCACGCGCTCTTCCATCTGATTCAGGTCGAACGGCGACAGGCCGATCACGAGTTCTTTCGCCTGATCGAGCACGCGCAGCATCGGCTCGTCGCCATAGGTTTCGGAGATGCCGACACGCCCGTCGCTCGTCTCCAGTTCGACGATGGCGCGCAACGCCCACGGTTCGTGGATGCCCGCGGCGTTGAGCAACGGGCCGTCGCGGAAGGCGATCGGCGTGATTCGAACCTGGGTGATGGCGATATCGCGGGTCATGTCGGACGTCCGGAAGTAGCGAGAGTAGCCGAATGGTAAAGCACTAATGTATTAGTGTGTCAGTCGGGTATACGCGGATCGTTGTTTTCGCTCTTTCCGTGCCGCACGTGGCTGAGCGCGGCTATAGTACTAATGTTTCAGTCGCCTATCGCTTTCCGTCTGACATGAAAAACGCCGCTTCCGCTTCGGTCCATCGCCTGGACCGCTCCCGCCACGCCGCGCCGCAGGTTTTCGAACGGCTGCGCGAAATGATCCTGTCGCTCGAACTCGAGCCCGGCACGGTGCTGTCGCGGATCGAACTGGCGACGCGCTACGGTCTTAGCCAGACACCCGTGCGCGATGCGCTGATGAAGCTCGGTGAGGAAGGACTCGTCGACATCTTTCCGCAGCACGCGACGGTCGTGAGCCAGATCAGCGTGGCGTCGGCGATGCAGGCGCATTTTCTGCGCCGTTCGATTGAACTCGAAGTCGTGCGCACGCTGGCGCGGGAGCACAAGGCGTCGCTGGTCGCACGGCTTCGCGCGACGATCGCGGAACAGACGGAGTGGCTCGATCCGAAGGACGTCGAGCAGTTTTCATTGCTCGATCAGACTTTCCATCGGCAGATGTATGAGGCTGCGGGCGTTCCGCAACTCTGGGATCTGGTGCGCAGATTGAGCGGCCATATCGACCGGCTGCGCCGTTTGCATTTGCCGGTCGAGGGCAAGACGATGGCGGTGGTGCGGGATCACACCGAGATCGTCGATGCTATCGAAAAGGGTGATCCCGATGCGGCCGATGCCGCGTTGCGCAAGCATCTGTCGGGCACGCTTAGTCAGGTGGACGAGATTCGTACGCGGCATCCGACTTTTGTGACTGATCATTGAAAGCGGGGTTGTTTTGCTTGGCGTTGGGTGTGGTTCAGGTTTTCGCCGGATCCCGTATTCGTGTCGGTTTATTAGCACTGCCCCTCCCCGGGGCGGGGGTCACTTTCTTTGCTGCTGCAAAGAAAGTAACCAAAGAAACAGCTATCCCCAGCCTAAGCACTTCACACCGGCCGCGGCACAGACGATTGGCCTAATGGCCCGGCAGTAGCGAGTGCCCCCACAAGCAGACAAGGGCTTGGACCGCGCACGGTCTGACTCATCGCACCACACAACAAATTGGTTCAGCACCAAATAGCTCCGGCCCGCTACGCGGCCGATGGGTCAATCGGGTGCGCGCGGGCTTCTTCGATGGTTTCCCTCGCATACCCAACGGCAGCGCGTAGCGCTGTGCCGAAGCTATTTCGTGCTGAACCAGCGCGCTATAACTTATAGCGCGTCAGACCGTGCGCGAGCCAAGCCCGATTGGGCCTTCGAGGGCGACACTTAGGCGAGGGCCATCGACGGCTGGCAAGCATGGCCAACGTGCGTGTGACCGCGGGCCTAAACGAGCTGCTTTCTTTGGTTACTTTCTTTGCAGCAGCAAAGAAAGTGACCCCCGCCCCGGGGAGGGGCAGTGCTAATAAACCAAAAAGAAATCGGGATCCGGCGACAATCAAGCAACGCATCGAAAGCTCGCGCCAAGAACCCCTAAACACCATGCGCCCCCAACCGAGCGACATACCAACGCGAAAACTGCTCCACATAACTCTCCGTAAACGGCGAGAACACAGCGGGCCGAAAAGCCGGATCCTGCGTACCCTCATGCGTAATCTCGACAAGATGCTTGTCCTGCGCATTGGTCGCGACCCACACTTCCGTCAGATCCTGAATCTGATAATCGACGCCCTCCACCGCATCCGCGTGCACGAGCCACTTCGATCGCACGAGCGTTTTATCCGGCGCAAGCGGAACAATGTACGAAACGACCGCATGGTCGCTCATCACATGCGTCCATGAGTTGTGCGTCCAGAGATGCGTGTCGCCCAGATCGCGCCGCTGCAGATCGCCGAGCAGCTTTTCGCTTGCGACCTTCGTGCTGATGGTCTGCGACTCGCCATGCCCCGCGATGACGAGTTGCTGAGTTCTGAACTGCGTGACGGCATCCTCGTCCAGCCATTCGACGGTCGCGCTCGTGAAGCCATCGCGCTCCCAGCTCGCCTGACACGCGGCGTTGCGTTCCTTGTAGGCCTCGATTTCGCGCAGCGCTTCCTCGGGAAGATTCTCGGGACAGAAGCCGAAATCCTCAGGCAGAAACGAAGCGGTCAGTTCCGGATGCGTCGCGGCGCAGTGATAGCACTCGCGATTGTTCTCGATCACGAGCTTCCAGTTGCCGTTCTCGATGATTTCCGATTCGAACGCGATCTTCGTGTTCCGCATATCGTAAGGCGCGAATCGCGGCGCCATCGTGTCTTCGAGCTTCGAGATATCCGCCGGCGGTTCGTCGGCGAGGCACACGAAGATATGCGTGCCGACAATGCGCGTATGCACCGGCAGCAAACTGCGGCACTTCGGATCGAAATCACGGCCCATGTGCGCGGCGTGGCGCAGGCTGCCGTCGAGATCGTAGGTCCACTGGTGATACGGGCACACCAGCATGCCGACGGTCGATTTCCCCGGCTCCTTCAGCCGCGCGCCACGATGGCGGCAGACGTTCCGATAGGTGCGGATATTCTCGTCGTCGTCGCGAACGATGATGATCGAAGCCCGGCCGATATCCACCGTCGAGACATCGCCCGGCTCGGGCACGTCCGCCGTCACGCCGACCAGAATCCAGTGCTTATGGAAAAAGACCTCGACGTCCGTCTCGAACACGTCCTGCCGCCCGAACAGCTCGCCAAGCAATCCGTGGCCGGGCTCGCGGCTGCGGATCAGTTCGCCGTGAGTCTTGAATTGCACTTCGGACATCGTCGCTCTCCATCGTTCAGGGATCGGGACTTCGAGTGGTCCCGCGATAACCCGAGTATTGGATCGCTGAAAAATAGCGTCAATGCGCTTTATTTTCGATCTCGGATTACTTTGGATTATGCGTGCGCATCGTCGCGCAGCCACTCGATCAGAGCGGCGATGGCGGGCGTGATGGCGCGGCCGTGCGGCACCACGGCAAAGTACGAATCGCCCGGCCTGAACGATGCCACGTGCAGTCTCACCAACTCGCCGCTTTCGAGAAAATCGTGAACGAGCCGGCCCCAGCCGAGCGCGACGCCCTGGCCGTAACGCGCGGCCTGGATCGCATCGGTGTAGAGGCTGCAACGCAGCGAGAAATTCAGACGCATCGGCCGGAATCCGACCGCATGGAACCACTCTTCCCAGCCCATCCAGCCTTCGGATGTCGAATCCGATTCGACCAGCACGCAGCCCGCGAGCTCTTCCAGCGACGCCGGCTCAGCCTGCGCCTGGAGCCATGAAGGGGAACAGACCGGAAACACTTCCTCGTCGAAGAGCAGCGTCGCCGTGCCGTCCGGCCATACGCCGCTGCCGAAGCGCACCGCGACATCGATCTCCTTGTGCCGCAAATCCGCCGTGAACATCTGGGTGGACAGCCGCAGTTGCAAATCGGGCTGCACGGCCTTGAGCGATGCGAGCCGCGGCAACAAACGGAAGTGCGAGAACGCGGAAGTCGCGGCCAGCACGAGCTCCTGCTGCACGGGGCCGCGCGCGATGCGGTCGAACACGCTCGCGATCTTCTGCATCGATTCCGCGACGACGCGGTACAGCGCCTCGCCTTCTCCGGTCAGTTCGATCGCGCGATGCAGGCGGCGAAAAAGCCGCGTGCCGAGCGTTTCTTCGAGGAAGCGGACCTGCCGGCTCACGGCGGCCTGCGTGACGCCCAGTTCATGCGCCGCGAGCGTGAAGCTGCCGAGACGCGCGACGGCTTCGAACTCGACCAGCGCGGTCACCGACGGAATGAGCCGCCGATACCCCTTCGGTTTTTCGGTCGCCGGTTTCATGCGGCGCTCAGAGAACGGCCTTCGATTCGGCCGCGGGCCATCCCTGCATCATCGTGGCGATCTCCTCGTCGAGCCATTGGCGAAACTGAACGTATTCCGGGCGGGATTTTGCATTGCGATGCGTGATCACGTAGTGGTGACGATCGTGGAACACGAGCGCATCGTCGACGGGACGAACCAGTTTTTTCTGCTCGACCTGACGATGCACGAGATGATGCCAGCCGAGCAGCGTCCCCTCGCCCGCTTCGGCCTGCGCGACGAGCAACCGATAGTCGTTGCTTTCGAGATCGTCATGCTGATCGAGGCGCTCGGAACCATCGCCTTGCTGATACCAGTTTTTCCACACGCGCCAGTCGACGTGCTCGCACACTTGCGCGCGCCCGAGCAGCGACAGGCTCAGCGTGGGATGCGCGAGCAGATCGAGCGGCTTCAAGGTGCGCCCGTGAAAATAGCGCTCATAAAACGGGACGCTGCATACCGGATAAACGATGTCGTGAAAAAGCGGCTCGACTTCATACTCCGCCTCGCGCGGCGGATTCTTCGTGATGATGACATCGGGCTCCATGAGGTCGTCGAGTTCCATGAAGTGCTCGGTCACCATCACATGCAAGCGGATATTCGGAAAGCGCTGGCGAAACGCGGGCAGCCTGAACGAAAGCCAGAGCGCCGAAAACGTATGAGAGATGCAGAGCGTCAGCGCGTGACGATCGACGCGCCGCACCGCTTGCGCCGCCTCCGCGATATTCATGATCGACAGATATGACGCGTTGTAGAGAATGCGGCCCGCGTCGGTCAGCGCGATGTGTCTGCCGGTGCGCTCGAACAGCGCGACTTCGAGCGTATCTTCGAGTTCCTTGATCTGCCGGCTCACCGCCGCCTGCGTGACGCACAGCACTTCCGCGGCCTGCGTGAAGCTTTCGTAACGCGCCGCGGTGACGAAACACCGGAGCGCGCGCAGCGACGGCATCTGGGCGAGAAGCCGGTCCGCGAACTGCTGTTTCTTCTGCATGTGAATCACCTTCCGAGGGGCGCGATTGTCGTTTGTTCGTCGTTATCCACGCCCTTGCACGCGGCGCATGATGTTGTCGAGCGCCTCCGCGTAATGCGTGTACGTGCCCCGCTCCGTAAGCTCGCGGTTGAGCTGCTCGTTGAGACCGCCGGGCGTGCTCGCGTGCCCGATCATCATGGAGAAAGGCTCCGTGCCTGACGTCGCTTCATGAGCGAGCCCCACATGATAGCCCGACAAAAACGACCGGGCCGACGCATACGGCACGCCTTGCGCGACGAGCCATGACGCCTGTTCCTCAAGCAGCGCGAAGAAGGCGGCCATCGTCGCGGTCGCGGCGGAAAGCGCGTCGAACTGATGCTCGTCGTCGACTTCGACGGCTTCGCCGAGCGGCGCGAACAGCGCCCGCGCGATGTCGTCGCGCGGGCAGATCGCCGTGCTGCCCTTGCCTGCCGCGACGGCGGGCAGCGGCACCGCGCGCACGACCTTGGCCGAACAGCGCACGAACGCCCCGATCTGATCGAGCGACTTCCCCGCGATGAAGCTGATGACGTGATGCCGCGCATCGAAGGTCAGTTCGCTCAGGACGTCCGCCGCGATCTGCGGCACGACCGCAAGACACACGACGTCCGACGAATCGAGCACGTCCTGATTGCTCTCGCAGACTTCGATACGCCCGTCGAGCGCGGCCAGCCGCGCCGCGATCTTGGCGTTGCGCGGCGACAGCGCCACGCGCTCGAAAGACACGCCGAAGCGGATCATGCCGGTCACGACCGCCTCCGTGATCGTGCCGGTACCGATGAAGCCAATGCGCATGTTGCCTCGTCCGATGATCAGTCGAGCTTCAGCCAGGTCGTCTTCAGCTCGCAATATTGGTCGTGTGCGTAGACCGACTTGTCGCGTCCGCCGAAACCGGACTGCTTGAAGCCGCCGAAGGGTGTCGAGAGATCGCCCTCGCCGAAGCAGTTCACGGTCACGGTGCCCGCGCGGATGCGCGCCGCGACTTTATGCGCCTGATTCACGTTGTCGGTCCACAGCGATGCCGCGAGTCCGTAGCACGTATCGTTCGCGATGCGCACGGCCTCGTCGACGTCAGCATATTCGATAAAGCACACGACCGGGCCGAAGACCTCGTCGCGCGCGATGCTCATCTCGGGCGTGACGTTATCGAAGATGGTCGGCTCGACGAACCAGCCGCCCGTTTCCGCAAGCGTCGCGTTGCCGCCGCTCGCGACACGCGCGCCTTCCGCCTTCGCCTTCTCGATATGGCCGAGCACCTTGCGGTAATGCGCTTCCTCGATGAGCGAGCCGAGCTTGACATCGGGATCGAGCGGATCGCCGACCTTCCAGCCTTCGAGCACGGCCTGGACCTTTTGCAGCAGTTCGGCCTTCTGGCTCTTGTGCACCAGAATGCGCGAGCCCGCGCTGCAGTTCTCGCCCATATTCCAGAACGCGGCGGCGACGGCCTGCTCCGCAACGGCGTCGAGATTGGCGACATCGGGCAAGACGACTTGCGGATTCTTCCCGCCGCATTCGAGCACGACGCGCTTCAGGTTCGTATCGGCGGAATAGCGCAGGAAGCGCTTGCCAGTTTCGGTCGAGCCCGTGAACGCGATGAGATCGACGTCCGCGTGCATGCCGAGCGCCTGTCCCGCGCTTTCGCCGAAGCCCGTCACGACGCTGAACACGCCGGGCGGCAGACCCGCTTCAAGTGCGAGGTCCGCGATGCGCAGCGTCGAGAGCGAGGTCTGCTCCGCTGGCTTCACGATGACGCTATTGCCCACCGACAGCGCCGGCCCGATCTTCCACGCCAGCATCAGCGCCGGAAAATTCCACGGCAGCACCGCGCCAACGACACCGATCGGCTCGCGCGTGATCATGCTCACGACGCTCGGACCGGACGGCGACAGCGCGTCGTAACGCTTGTCCGTCACCTCGGCATGCCAGCGGATGCACGCCGCCGACTCGGGAATGTCGAGCCCCATGCATTCGCTGATCGGCTTGCCCGCTTCGAGCGCTTCGAGCAGCGCGAGCTCTTCGGCGTTGTCGTCGATCAATTGTGCGAGACGCTGCAGGACCGCCTTTCTCTGCGCTGGCGCGGCCTTCGACCACACGCCCGATTCGAACGCCTCGCGCGCCGCGACGACCGCGCGGTCGATGTCCTTCGCGTCGCACTTCGCGACTTCAGCAAGCACCTTGCCGGTCGAAGGATTCAGCGTGCCGAATGTCTCGTTCGATGCGGCGTTGCAGCGTGCTCCCGCGATAAATGCGCGGCCGTCGAGCGACAGATGCTCGGCCTGACGTTTCCAATCCTGATGCGTCGTCATGTCGTGTCCTCACAGATTCAAAGTTCGGCGCCCGCCGAGAATTCCTTCACCCAGATAGCCGCCGATACCGCGACGTCCGCGATCGGCCGCATCGGCAGCGAACGCGGATGCGGCTGTTTCAGCAACTGATTGATCAGATCGTTCGATTGCCCGAGCGCGTGTTCGGCGATGAGCTTGCCCGCCGCCGATCCGCGACTCAGGCCGAGGCCATTGCAGCCGACAGCTTCGAATACGCCGTCCTCGCGTTGCCCGAAGAGCGCGCCATTGTTCGCCGAGAGGCACAACGCGCCGCCCCATGTGTATTGCAGCTCGACATCCTTGAGCATCGGAAAGCGACGGTCGAACGAACGCTGATGCAGATGCTTCGCTTTCGCGAGATCGCCTTCGGATACCGAGAGATTCGGCCGGAACGCGAAATGATTGCGCACGCAGATACGGTTCGTCGCGAGACGGCGCACGGTGGTGCCCATCGGATCGGCGGGAATGAGCGCCCACGAGTTCGTCCCGCCGAGTCTTGCGATCTCCTCGCCGGTCATGACGCGCGACATCGACGCGAACGTATAGACCGGCAACAAGCCGTTAGGATGGCCGCCGAAGGTCGCCGCATACGCGTTGGTGCACAGCACGACGCGCTTCGCCTCGATGCTGCCGTTCGCGAAGCCGAGCAGCTTCGTCTGCCCGCGCGTTTCCATGCCCTTCACGGCGCTCATTTCGAAGACCGTCACGTTCGACGGCTGCGTCGCGGCGAGGCCGCGCATGAGCGCCGCCGGCTGAACCGTGCTGCATCCCGGCGTGAAGAGCGCGCTCTGATAGAAGCGCGTGCCCGTCACCTTGGCGATCGCGGCTTCGTCGAGCCACTCGCACGGCTCGCCGATGCGCGCGAGTCCATCCGCGAAATGAGTCAGCGCCGAATGGCCCTTCTTGTTCACCGACGCGTGATACTTCCCGTCGTCGCGCCAGTCGCATTCGATGCCATGCGCCTTCACCGTGCTGCGCACATAGTCGATGCCATGCCGTTGCAGGCGCACGTCCGCCTTGTCGGCCTCGACACTGCGCGAATAACTTTCGCTGCTGATGTCATGCGGCAAATCGACGAAAAAGCCGGAATTGCGCCCCGCTGTCGAGCGCCCGACGCGATCCGCTTCCACGAGCGCAATGGATGCATCCGGCGCGAGTTCGGCAAGCCGCCGCGCCGCGCACAAGCCCGTTATGCCGCCGCCGACCACCACGAAGTCGAAGCGCTGCTCGCCTGTCACGCTGTTGGCGGGCGCGGCGGGCGGCAGACTTTCCCACCAGCCGTTCACGCCATCGGGTGCGGGAAACCGCACGAAATCCAGTTTCGAGGCCATTCACGTTACTGAGCGTTGCGCAGCAAGGGTTGAACGATCTTGGCGAAGGCACTGCGCTCTTCGTCGTTGAGCGTGCCGAGCGGCGCGCGCGCATTGCCGACGCGCGTGCCCGCGAGTTCACATCCATAACGCACATACTGGATGAATTTGCCGCTGCGCTCCAGCAGTTCGAGCACCGGAAGCAATTGCGTCATCAGCTTGCGGCCCGCGATGAAATCACCGCGCTTCACGCATGCTTCGAGCAGATCGGCATGCGCTTCGGGCAGGAAGTTCGAAGCGCCCGCGACCCAGCTTCGCACGCCCCACGCGAAGAACTCGAGCGCCTGATCGTCCATGCCGCAACTAAGGACGAAGCGCTCCGGCAGATGCGTCGCGAGATGATGCAGATGCGCGATATCGCCCGTGCTTTCCTTCATCGCCGCGAAGTTGGGGCGCGCGAGCAGCTTGTCGAGGACTTCGTCGCCGATCGCCGTGCCGGTGCGTGCCGGAAAGTTGTAGAGCATGATCGGCATGTCGAGCGCGTCATCGACCTTCAGCAGGTGAGCGAGCAACTCGTCCTGCGTCGGCTGCGTGTAATACGGCGCCGCGACGAGCAACGCGTCATAGCCCGCGCGCTTCGCTTCCTGGCCGATACGCACGACTTCCTTTGTCGTGGTCGCGTTGATGCCCGCGGTGAGGTAGGTCTTTCCGCCGACCGCCGACGCCACCGTGTCGAACGTCTTCACGCGCTCGTCGAAGCTGAGCGCGTAGTATTCGCCGGTGGTGCCGCCGACCCCCATGCCCGACACGCGGCCCACGAGACTGGCGGCGTGCTTGCCGAGCATCTCGTGATCGATTTCGCCATCGTCCTTGAACGGGGTGACGAGCGGGGTATGAACGCCTTCGAAGCTCATGATCGTGTCTCTCTGATGAAAGGATAGTGTGTGGTCATGCGCGATGCGCGTCAGACGAGCGCTTCCGCATGTGAATAAACCGGGTACGTGCTGCACAACTCGCGCACGCGGGCGCGAACCGCGCGCTCCACGCGCTCGTCGCCATTGCGCGCATGTTCGAGCGCGGCCAGCACGTCGTGAATCATTGCGCCGACCTGCTCGAACTGCGCGACGCCGAAGCCGCGCGTCGTCGCCGCGGGCGTGCCGAGGCGGATGCCCGAGGTCACGGTCGGGTTCTCGGTATCGAAGGGAATGTTGTTCTTGTTGCACGCGATGCCCGCGCGCTCCAGCGCCTTCTCCGCCTGCATGCCCGTGTTCACTGCGCGAGCCACGCCTTCACCTTGTCCGGATGCGCGTCGACGAACTTTTTCGCGGCCGTCGCGTAGTCGTTGGTCGAATTGCCTTCGAATTCGATCGACTCGACATCCGCGAGCGTCAGCTTGAAATGCTTGAAGAATACATCCGCGCGCGGAAACTTGGTCGCGAACTGCTTCGATGCGAAAGCGTGAACCTGCTCCTCGCCGCCCAGCGTGCCTTTCGGGTCTTTCAGATAGCGCATCTGCCATTTCTGGAACAGCCAGTGCGGGCTCCATACGGTCGCGACGATCCATTGCTTCGATCCATATGCGCGCTGAATCGACGCGAGCATGCCGGCCTCGCTCGCCGATTGCAGCTTGTAGCCTGACAGGTCATACGCCTTGATGGTCTTTTCCGATGCCTGCATCAGACCGCCGCCCGGCTCGATGCCCTGGATCACGCCGTTGAGCTGCTTCTGCACCTCGGGCTTCTTCAGGTCTTCGATCGATGAAAGCTGTGACTCGGGCACATACGCGGGAACGGCCCAGCCATTCTTGCCGCCCGTGTAGATGATGCCGACGTCGTCGAGCGTGTCCTTGTAGCGCGCGACATACTGGCCGTGCGTCACCGGCAGCCATCCACCGACCATGATGTCGAGATCGCCGCGCGACACGCCCTGATACTGGATGCCGATATCCGCCTGAACGAACTGCACCGGCTGCTGGAGCTTCGTCTCGAGCACGTACTTCGCGACATTGGCGACCGCGAGCACGTCGGCCCAGTTCGTGACGGCGACTTTGAGAGGCTCGGCCGAGATCGCCGGATTCGCACCGACCCCGAACGCCACGATGGCCGGCGTCACGATCTTGACGATCAGGGATTTTATGAAGCTGTTATTCATTTCGGACTCCGTATCTTACGGTTCAGGATTTGAGATATTGGCGACGCTGTGTTGCTCAGGTTTGAGCAGTGTTTGCGGCAGAAGCAGGCTTGACTGGCGTGGAGACGACCTTCTTTTTCTTCTTCGACTTCACGCCGAAACTCTCCGTCAGCCGATCGAGAATGATCGCGAGCAGCACCACGCCGAGGCCGCCTTCGAAGCCGATGCCGATATCGAGCCGCTGAATGCCGCTCAGCACGTATTCGCCGAGCCCGCCCGCACCGATCATCGATGCGACCACCACCATCGACAGCGCCATCATGATCGTCTGGTTCACGCCCGCCATGATCGAAGGCAATGCATTCGGCAACTGAATCTTCCAGAGCAATTGCGCATCCGTGCTGCCGAACGAGCGGCCCGCTTCGAGCAATTCCTCACGCACCTGGCGAATGCCGAGCGTCGTCAGGCGCACGACCGGCGGCATGGCGAAGACGATCGTCGCGATCACCGCGGGCACACGTCCGAGACCGAACAGAATCACCGCGGGAATCAGATAGACGAACGCGGGCATCGTCTGCATGAAATCGAGCAGCGAACGCAGCACGACTTCCACACGCCTGTTGCGCGCACCCCAGATGCCGAGCGGCACGCCGATCACGAGACTGAAGAAGGTCGCCGCGACGACGAGCGCGAGTGTCGAAGTAGTCTGCGCCCAGAGGCCCATATAGTTGATCACATAGAGCGCCGCGCCGACGAACACCGCGAACACGACACCTCTTCTCCACAGCGCGAGCGCCATGAGAATCACGAGCATCACGATGAACGGCACCGCGCCGAGGCCATCTTCGAGCAGCTTGATGACCGCGCCGAGCGCGGCCGAGAATGCGTCGAAACCGCCGCGAAAGTGCGAGAAAAGAAAGTTGACTGCGTCTTCGGCGACCTTTCCAAATATCGAGGAATTCATGCTGCTCTCCGCTCCATGACCTGCTTGAGAATCGTGCGGCAGGACACGACGCCCGCGAGTCTGCCCTGTTCGTCGGTGACCGGCACGTCGTGCTCCTGGCCGAGCGCAATGGTCGCGAGTTGATGCAGATCGGCTGTCAGCGGGACCGCCGCGACATCGCGCAGCAACGCATCGCTGATCGGCCGGTTGCCGTTCTTGTGCAGCGATGCAGGCGTCACGCAGCCCTGATAGCGCCCTGCCTCGTCGCAGACGTAGCCGCATTCGGCGCCGCTGTCGATCAGGCCGTTCAGATAGCGCTCCGACGGCGCGCTCGTGTTGCACGCGATGAGACCGCGCTCGACCTTCGTCATCAGGCTCGATGCTTCGAGAAAGCGCGATACGTCGACATTGCGGAAGAAGTCGCGCACGTAATCGTCGGCGGGCGACTGGATGAGTTCTGCCGGCGTGCCCACCTGAATCAGGCGGCCGTCTTTCATGATGCCGATGCGCCCGCCGATCTTCACCGCTTCTTCGATATCGTGCGAGATGAACACGATCGTGCGCTGTTCTTCCTTCTGCAGGCGCAAGAGTTCGTTCTGCATCTCGAAGCGGATGAGCGGATCGAGTGCGGAGAACGCTTCGTCCATCAGCAGCACGGAAGGATTCACCGCCAGCGCGCGAGCGAGACCGACGCGCTGCTGCATGCCACCCGACAGTTCGCTCGGCAACAGCTTCTCGTAGGAAGCGAGGCCGACGCGCGTCAGTGCGGCGCGTGCGACTTCATAACGATCCGCCTTCTTCTTGCCCGCGACTTCGAGGCCATAAGCAATGTTGTCGATGACCGAGCGATTCGGCAGCAGCGCAAAAGACTGGAACACCATCGCCATTTTTTCGCGGCGCACGGCGCGCAGTTCGGGCGTGCTCATCGGCGCGATGTCGCGGCCTTCGAGAATCACTTGTCCCGAGGTCGGCTCGATGAGGCGGTTGAGCAGACGCACGAGCGTCGATTTGCCCGAGCCGGAAAGACCCATGATGACGAAGATCTCGCCCGCGTTGACGGCAAGGCTCACATCGTCGACGGCGACCATATTGCCGGTCTGCGCGAAGATTTCGTTGCGGCCGAGGCCCTGGTTCAATAACTCCTGAGCGCGGTCCGGCTTCGCGCCGAAGATCTTCGAAAGGTTTTTGACCGTGAGGATCTCGGTCTGGGACGCCGCAACCGATCGGGCCGACGATACGGTTCCCGACTGCGAGGGAGCCGGATTCGTGACGTCGTTCGGTGCGAGAGTCAGGTTGGGAATCATCGGTTCAGTCACCTGGCAAGTTCGAGAAAGGGATTTGTCGCTGCCGGAACATCTCGGCGTTCTTTGCGTTGAATGAAGCGTACATGGCCAATTTCGATCACCCACCGACATTTTCTGAGCACTTTCCGATACTTCTGGTAATGCATGCGGGCAGTGCGGAAGCTGCTCGAGTATGGTGCGGCGCTGCGCGTGGGCCGCGGAACCAGAGCGGGCGCGGCTTTGCGGCGACTGGATGTGCGCGTGGGCGAAGCACGCCACGCGATCTTTCAAAAGAGACGCTAGGGAATGCACCTAGCCGGAGCCGTCCGGATGACTTTTTCTCGTGGTAAAGACGAAAAAACGCCGCGCATCGGCGCGGCGTCGAAGGACAAAGTTGGCAAGCGAGTTAGCCGAAAGTGAAGCTATACGCTTGTGCGCCAGGATCGAGAAATTCGATTTCGAAAGTGCGATCGGCGACCGCGCCCGTCTGACGCACGAGCTGATAAAGACGCGCGTTCGTCACGACGCCGCTGCCATCGGCGGCGATATCCGCGCCGTGTGACGCGCCCGGCGCCGCGCCATCGATCGTCACGCGAAAGCGCACCGGCTTGCCATCCGGCGATGGCCCGAGCACGAGATGCAGATCGCGCGCGTGAAAGCGATACGCGATGCGCGCTTGCGGCGCGGCCGGCACCGCCGCCTCTGCGCCGACGTTCCACTTTCCATCGAGCGCCCAGTCGTTGAGCGAGAGTCGCGCGGGCAGCGTGTAGGTTTCGATGGCATCGGGCATCACGCGTTGCGGCGACGCGAAGCCTTGCGCCTGCCGGTAGCCCACATAGGTCTCGTCCGAACCGATGTCCGCCGGATCGGCCGCCGCCTGCGCGCCGCTGCCCTGCACGCTTTGCGCATCGCGGGCGGTCATCGACGCGCCGTTATCGGCGAGCAACTGGCGAATCGCGTTCTCCGCCTCGCCATATCCGCCTTCGCCGAAGTGATGAAAGCGCACGCGCCCTTGTGCATCGACGATATAGAACGCCGGCCAGTACTGATTGCCGAACGCGCGCCAGATGCCGTAGTCGTTATCGACGGCAACGGGGTACTTGATGTTCAGATTCGCAAGCGCGCGCTTCACGTTTGCCGTGTCGCGCTCGAAGCCGAACTCGGGCGTATGCACGCCGATCACGACGAGCCCGTCATTACCATAACGTTGCGCCCATGTCTTGAGATACGGCAGCGTGCGCAGACAGTTGATGCACGAATACGTCCAGAAGTTGACCACGACGACCTTGCCGCGCAATGCATCGGCGGAAAGCGGCGCGGAATTGAGCCAGGTCGTCGCGCCGTCGAGCGATGGCAACTTGCCCTGAACCGGCAGCGCGGCCGGCATCGATACGCGCATGATGCGCGCGCCCTGTCGTGCATCGTGCGACGTCTGTTTCGCCTTCAGCACGCCGACGAGCTTGCTCTCGATGCCGTTCGTCGGCGCGCCGGGGATATGCGCGAGCACGCGCGTGTCGAGGCCCGTCGCTATCGCGGCCACGGTCAATACGACGAGCGCGCCCGTTGCACGGCGCAGATGCTCGCCCACGCCGAACGAACGCTTGAGCCTGTCTAGCGCGCGCTTGCCGAGGCTCGATGCGACCGCGAGCGAACTCGCCGCGCCGATGCCATACGCGGCGAGCGCCGCAGCCGTGTGCCAGTTCGCGCCATGCAAGGCCGCGCTCGTGAGAATCACGCCGAGGATCGGCCCCGCGCACGGCGCCCACAGCAGCCCGGTCGCCGCGCCCAGCAGCATCGACGAAGCGATGCGACGCGTCGTGCCCTGCGTCTGCGAACGCGCGACGATGCGGTCCGCGAGCGCCGATAACGGACGCGTGAGCCGCTCGGCAATCGACGGAAACAGCAGCACCGCGCCGAACAGCCCGAGCGTCGCGAGCGCGATCCAGCGGCCGTATTCGTTCAATTGGGCAGCGCCCGCGAGACCCGCGACGCCGATGCCGGTCACGAGCGCGAACGTGCCCGCGAGCCCGATGAGAAGCGGCAGGCGGTCGGTGATGAAGGGCTTGTCCGAGCGCGCGAACACGAACGGCACGACCGGCAGGATGCAGGGGCTCAGCACGGTGAACACGCCGCCGAAGAATGCGATGACGATGAGTGACATGAGATCGGTGTTCCGTGGAAATCGGTTGGACGGACCGGCATCGAACGCCGGGGAAACGGCACATCAGGCCATGTGACGTATTTCAGCGCCTTCATGTATCGCGGGAATTTCAGAAACGGCCCGCCGTGCAACGCCATGTATCGGCCGCGCCGCCGGATACATGGCGATACAAACGGGACACGCGCCCGATACATCCGCGCGCTTCAATACGCTTCACCGCCAAACCGAAAGGAGAACCCGCCATGTTTGCCCGACTCAAGATCGCCGCCGTCGGCACTGCCATGATCGCCGCGCTCGGCGCCGTCGCGGCGCTCACCGCTTTTTCATCGACCGACTCTGCGGCCGGCATGAAAGCGATGCAGCCGACCGGCGCGCAGGCCCCCGACTTCGCCGGCATCGATAACTGGATCAACAGCGCGCCGCTCGATCTCGCGCAGTTGCGCGGCAAGGTCGTGCTCGTGGACTTCTGGACCTTCGATTGCATCAACTGCGCGCATACGCTGCCGCACGTGAAGGACTGGTACGCGCGCTATCGGGATAAAGGACTTGTCGTAGTCGGCGTGCATACGCCCGAATACTCGTTCGAGCGCGACACCGGCAATCTGAAGAAAGCTATCGCGAAATATGGAATCGAATATCCGGTCGCGCAGGACAATCGATACGCAACGTGGAATGCGTATAACAACCAGTACTGGCCCGCGCTCTATCTGATCGATCAGAACGGGAAGATCGTGTACACGCATTTCGGCGAAGGACGCTATGCGCAGACTGAGGAAACGATTCGCGGGCTGCTTGGAGTGAAATGAAAAAAACGCGCCGGCATGGGCGCGTTTTCTTTTACTCGATTGCGTGCGAACGCTCAACTCTGCCGCGCGACGACACCTTGTGCATCGGTATCGCGCGTCGAGCCTTTCGCCGGGCGGCCTGCCCAATAGCCCGCGAGCATCGATCCCGACAAGTTGTGCCACACCGAGAACAGCGCGCCGGGCAAGGCCGCGATCGGCGTGAAATAGAGCTTGCCGAGCGTCGCTGCGAGGCCCGAGTTCTGCATGCCGACTTCGATCGCGAGTGTGCGGCAGACGGCTTCGTCGAAGCCGAGCAGACGGCCGCCCCAGTAGCCGCCCAAAAGACCGATGCCGTTGTGCAGCACTACGCCCACCGCGACGACCATGCCCACCGACGCGATGCTCTTCTGCGTGCCGCCGACGACCGCCGCGATGATCAGCAGGATCGACACCATCGACACGAGCGGCAGCATCCATTCGATCTTGCGCACGACCTTGCCGAACAGATGATTCACGACGAGGCCGATGACGATCGGCAGCGCGACGATCTGCACGATGCTCATCAGCATGCCGTGCACATCGACGGCAATCGATGCATCGACATAAAGACGCGTGAGCAGCGGCGTCGCGAACACGCCGACGAGCGTCGACAACGCACTGATCGTGACGGACAGCGCCACATCGCCGCGCGCGAGATAGATCATCACGTTCGACGCAGTGCCGCTCGCGACACTGCCGACGAGCACCATGCCCGCCGTCAGATCGGGCGGCATGCGCAGCGCTTTCGCGATCGCCCATGCGGCGAGCGGCATCACCAGGTAATGCAGGACGATGCCCGCGATGACCGGCGCGGGCCGTGTGAACACGCGCCTGAAATCGTCGATGGAAAGCGTGACGCCCATCGACAGCATGATGACCGTCAGAAGCGTCGTGACGTGCGGCGCGATGCCCGTCACGGAAGAAGGCGCGCAATAGGCTGCGACGGAAACCAGCACGGCCCAGAGCGGGAAAAGGCGGGTGATGCGGGCAAGCATGAAAACAATCCTCGAATGTCGTTGCGTAGCGTGTGTGGTTCAGCGAAAGCGGCGGTGCGCGGGATGACCGGACGGACGCAGACGGAAGGAAGTTTGCCTTCGTGAGGCGGACGCGGCCCGCAATGCCGTCAATGCGCGGGTCACACGCATCTCCGGCCGAACGGCGGGCAGGCCGCATTTTACCCGTCGCGCGGCCGAGTTTCGGGGAGCGCTTAATACACGCGATGCAAACGCCCGGCTTGTTCGACTCATTTGCAGCTAATTCTCCGGCGGCATCATGCGCATCAAACAACCGGTCTGAAGGAGATGAACATGACACCAATCGCCATCATTCAAGGCACGCCGACATGGGTCTGGGTGCTGCTCGCATTCCTGCTGTATCGCGGCATCAAGGCAATGCAGGCCAGCACCACGCCGCTTTCGAAACTCGCGATCATCCCGCTGGTTTTTGCGGGCATGGGCATCGCGCATCTGATTTCGTCGCCGCTCACGGGCGTGGCCGCTGTCGCCGCATGGATTCTCACGCTCGGCGTGGGCGTCATGGCCGGCGTGTTCAATGCGAGCCGGAGCCGCTTCATCGTCGATCCGATCGCTCGCACCGTGATGCTGCCGGGTTCATTCGTG
This sequence comes from Caballeronia jiangsuensis, assembly GCF_046030135.1. Taxonomy (NCBI): domain Bacteria; kingdom Pseudomonadati; phylum Pseudomonadota; class Betaproteobacteria; order Burkholderiales; family Burkholderiaceae; genus Caballeronia; species Caballeronia jiangsuensis. Next base: position 15,114 of record NZ_JAQQDB010000051.1, on the reverse strand, counting down.
CCCTTGCTGCTGATCGCCGCCACGTTCATCGCGAAGTTCTGGCTCGGGTTCGAGATTGCGACCGTGACGAACCTGTCGGCGCTCGTGACGTATGGCGTGATCGATGCTGCGGTATCGGGTGTCGTCGCGGGCATGTTCGCCGGACGCTTCTTCACGTACTGGAAAACGATGCACGCGCTGCGCGCCTCGTGGGCCTGATTGGTCTGCGCGCAACCTCCGGAAAATGCCGTCACACTTGTTACTCCCCGTCAGCCGCATTCGGGTGCAGACTGGTTCACGGCGAACAACGAGCAAGAGTTCAACTCAGGAGGTTGCAAAGCCATGACTACATCAGACGAAAAAGGAACGACGAGCGAACGAACTGAGATGCGCACGCCGCCCGTCGTGTCGGAACAAGCGTGGGAAGCGGCGCGTCAGCAGTTGCTCGTGAAGGAAAAGGCCCACACGCGCGCCCGCGACGCGCTCGCCGCCGAGCGTCGCCGCATGCCGTGGATGGCCGTGAAGACGGACTATGTGTTCGATGGTCCCGACGGCAAGATCGGCTTTCTCGATCTGTTCAACGGAAGGCGTCAGTTGATCGTCTATCGCGCGTTTTATGAGCCCGGCGTGTTCGGCTGGCCCGAGCATGCGTGCCGGGGCTGTTCGCTGGTCGCCGATCAGGTCGCTCATGTTGCGCATCTGAATGCACGCGACACCACGCTCGTTTTCGTATCGCGTGCGCCGCAGCAGGACATCGCTCGGCTAAAGGAACGCATGGGCTGGAACATTCCGTGGTTCACGCTGACGGATCGTTTCGATGCCGACTTCGGCGTCGAGGAATGGCACGGCACGAACGTGTTCTTCCGCGATAAAGATCAGGTCTTCCGCACGTATTTCCTCAACAACCGCGGCGACGAGCAGATGGGCAATACCTGGAACTATCTCGACATCACGCCGCTTGGACGTCAGGAGCTATGGGAAGATTCGCCCGAAGGCTATCCGCAGACGCAGACCTACAAGTGGTGGAACTGGCACGATAGTTATGTCGATGATGCACCGCCCGACCGGAAATGGGTGGAAATATCCGACGCGGGCGAAGCGGCATTTCGCGCCGAAAGTGCTAAAAACAAGGGGTGAAGTTTAGTTAAGGGCGCTGCGTGTGCATGAACGTCAGCCATTCGCCGACGATAACCTCGGGCGCGTCTTCCTGCATCAGATGTCCTGATCCGGGCACACGCGTGAAGCGCGCCTGCGGAATCAGCGACGCGAGTTCGACACCGCGCTCGACAGGTATCCACTCGTCTTCCTCGCCCCATAGAATCGACACGGGACATGTCAATTCACCATAGCGCGATTGCACTTCATCGGTATAGCGCTGATCCATCTGTGCAATCTGTCGATAAAACGCGGCCTGTCCTTTCTCGCCCGTCCAAGGCCGCGTATAGATTCGCAATGTCTCTTCCGATAACTTTCGATACGCCGCGCCTTGCAGGTACGCATCGAGCATCGCTTGATGCATATACGGCGGCACGCCTGCGAACGCGGCTTCATGTTGACGCACATGACGCACGAAAGGCGATCCCCAAGGCGCCACGGCAACCGGATCGACGAGCATCAGCGAACGATAGGCGCAGCCGTTCAGCAATGCCGCCCTGAGCGACGTCGCGCCGCCGAAGTCGTGCGCGAGCACGTCGGGCAATGCGCCGTTCCAGTCGGCGCGCCAATGGGCAATCAGCGCCGCGAGCACGCGGTTCTGCACGCCGAGCGAGACATCCTGATCGTCGCGCATTTCCGAAGCGCCATAGCCCAGCAGATCGAAGTAATGCACGCGCCGCGAACGGGCCGCAATCGGCGCGATACGCCGCCATACCTGCGATGAAAACGGCGTACCGTGCACCAGCACGAGCGGCGCACCCTCGCCGATCACGCCGTAGCGCACGGCCTGCCCTTCGAAGTCGAACACATGATCGAGCGGCAAGCCGTCTTTCGTTTCGCTCATGGCGCTGTCTCGCTCAACGCAGGTTCGTGCGCGCGAGTTCGACGATTTCATCGCCGCGGCCGCTCAGAATCGCTCGCAACATATAGAGGCTGAAGCCTTTCGCCTGCGATAGCTCGATGGTCGGCGGCATCGCGAGTTCATGCTTCGACGTGACGACATCGACGAGCGCCGGCCCCTTGTGCGCGAATGCTTCCCGCAAGGCGTTTTCCAGTTGCTCCGACTCTTCCACACGCACCGACCAGATGCCCGCGCCCTTCGCGATCTGCGAGAAATCGGTCTTGCTCAGATCGACATTGGTGTCGAGATAGCCGCCCGCCTTCAATTCCATCGACACGAAACCGAGCAGGCTGTTGTTGAACACGACGACCTTGATCGGCAATTCGAGCTGCACGGCGGACAGCAGATCGCCGAGCAACATCGAAAGGCCGCCATCGCCCGATAGCGACACCACTTGTCGTTGCGGTTGCGCGGCCTGCACGCCGAGCGCCTGCGGCATCGCGTTGGCCATCGAGCCGTGATTGAACGAGCCGTGCAACTGGCGCTTGCCGTTCATCGTCAGATAGCGCGCGGCCCAGAGCGTCGGCGTGCCGACGTCCACGGTGAAGATCGCGTCTTCGGTGGCGATTTCATCGACGAGCTTCGTGAGGTATTGCGGATGGATCGGACGTCCCGGCGCGGACGGCGTCGCGAGATCGTCGAGGTCCTTGCGCGCGGTCGCATAGTGCTTGAGCGCGTTCTCCAGAAAACGCCGCTCGTCCTTGCGCTGAAGCTTGGGCAAGAGCGCCGCCAACGTTTCCTTGATCGTGCCGACGAGCCCCATTTCCAGCGACGCGCGACGACCCAGTTGCGAGCCGCGCCAGTCGATCTGCACGATCTTCGCCTGCGGCGGATAGAACGGGCGATACGGAAAATCGCAGCCGAGCAGGAGCAGCGTGTCGCAGGACATCATCGCGTGATAGCCCGAACTGAAACCGATGAGCCCCGTCATGCCGACATCGAACGGATTGTCGTACTCGATGAACTGCTTGCCGCGCAGCGCATGCACGATGGGCGCGCCGAGCGTATCGGCAAGCGCGACGACTTCGTCATGCGAGCCGGCGACGCCGCTGCCGCACATGATCGTCACCGCTTCGCAGCCGTTCAGAAGGTCGGCGAGTCTGCCGAGGTCCACATCGGCCGGCACGATCGCGCCCGGCGCGCTCGCAGTCCAGCGCGGTTCCACGCTCGGACCCTCGCTCAATGCGACATCGCCCGGCAACACGATGACCGCGACGCCGCGCTGATCGAGCGCCGCGCGCATCGCACGCTCGAGCACGCGTGGAAACTGCGATGCATTCGACACCAGTTCCACGAAGTGGCTGCATTCCTTGAACAGCTCCTGCGGATGCGTTTCCTGGAAGTAGCCCAGCCCGATCTCGGTCGACGGGATATGCGCGGCGATGGCGAGCACGGGTTGATGATTGCGATGACAGTCGTAGAGCCCGTTGATGAGATGCAGATTGCCCGGCCCGCAACTTCCGGCGCAGACGGCGAGCTTGCCCGTGGTGGCTGCATCCGCGCCCGCCGCGAAGGCGGCCGCTTCTTCGTGCCGCGTATGCATCCAGCGGATCGAGCCCACGCGATCGAGGCTGAATGCAAGCCCGTTCAGGCTGTCGCCCGTTACGCCCCAGATGCGTTCCACGCCCGCTGCCGCAAGCGTCTTCGCCAGATAGTCCGCAATCGTGTTCTTTGCCATGATGCTTCCTGTGATGAAGAGAGGGAGTCCAATGAGTGGCGAATCCGCGGCCTGAGCGCGGCCGCGAATTCGGAATGGCTCAATGCATGCAGGATTCAAAACGCAAAGCGAGTGTACGCCGGAGCGCCGCGGCTTGTCTCGAACGGTGCCGACGCCTCATGGCGCGGTGATGCAGCGTGGTGTGCTCAGGGCTTACGGGCACGGCGATAGCGGCATTTCGAATGCATTATTCGCCGACGAATCTTGTATGCCGAATTCAAACGACAAACGGGGCCGAGTCGACCGACTCCGCCCCGCTCTTTGCTCTGATTGTCGGATCGCCCTGCTTCACGCTCAGCCGCTCGATCTGCACGATGAAGCCGATCCGTCGGGCATGTCACGCGGGCGCTCGAAGATCCCGCGTGGCTCGCACCTGATTGAAGCTCAGGCGCCCTTGCGCACGGTATCCGGCAAATCGCGTCCGTGGTACTTCTTGTAGATCGTGTTCAGGTTACCGTTCTTCATGTTCGTGCCGACCCAGTTGTTCACCCATTCCTTCAGGCGCGGCTGATCCTTGTTCATCGCGATGCCGAGATCGAAGGTCTTCTGTTCGAACTTCATCTCGATGTTGCGTTGCGGCGCGCGATCCTGCATTTCCTTCAGGTTTGAAGGCGTGCTGGAGAAGATTTCGACCTGGCCCGTGACCATCGACGTGATGAGCGTCGCGTCGTCCTCATAGCGCTGGATCTGCGCGCCCTTCGCCTGTTGCGTCGTGAGCGTGTCGTTCACCGTGGCGCGCGTGAGACCGATGGTCTTGCCGTCGAGGTCCGCGTAATCCTTTACCTTGATCGTCTTCACGCCGCCGACGATGATCGAGATAACCGCGTACGGGTTCGAGAAATCGACCACCTTCGCGCGCTCCGGCGTAACCGACAGCGACGAGATCACGAGGTCCGCGCGCTTCGCCTGCAGCGTCGGAATGCGTGCGGCGTTGGTGATCTGCACGAGTTCGAGCTTCACGCCGAGATCTCTCGCGAGCGCATTTGCGGTATCGACGTCCGATCCCGCGGGCTTCAGATTCTGATCCGCATAGCTGAAGAGCGGCGTGCCGATCGCGATGGCGACGCGCACGACGCCCGCCTTCTTGATGTCGTCGAGCTGATCGGCCATTGCGCTGTGCACCGCGCCTGCCATCATCAAGGTTGCAAGGGCCGCGCGTGCAATGATTGTCTTCGCTTTCAAGTCGAGTCTCCGTCGTTATTGATGTTGCTGGATGCTGCTGGATAAGATGCTGCGGATATCAAAGTCCGTTATCGAGAAAAGCGCGCAATTCGGGCGTGCGCGGCGCATCGAGCATGCTGCCGTCGCCCACTTCCCACACCTTGCCCTGATGCATGTAGATGATGCGGTCCGCGACGCGCTTCGCAAATGCCATCTCGTGCGTGACGAGCAGCATCGTCATGCCGTCTGCCGCGAGGTCTTCCATCACGCGCAGCACTTCGCCCGTCAGTTGCGGATCGAGCGCCGACGTCACTTCGTCGAACAGCATCACCTTCGGCGACATCGCGAGCGAGCGCGCAATCGCCACGCGCTGCTGCTGCCCGCCTGACAATTGTTCTGGATACGCGTCGGCCTTCTGTGCGAGTCCGACCTGCTCCAGCACGTTCATCGCGATGCGCCGCGCTTCATCGCTCGACATCTTCTTCACATGGCGCAGCGCGAGCATGATGTTCTCTTCCACGGTCAGGTGCGGAAAGAGGTTATAGCTTTGAAACACGATGCCCACTTCGCGGCGCAACAGATGCAGATCGACTTTCGGATCGTCGACGCGAATGCCGCACACTTCGATCTGCCCCTGGTCGATCGTCTCCAGCCTGTCGATGCAGCGCAGCGCCGTGCTCTTGCCCGAGCCGCTCGCGCCGATCACGGCAATCATCTCGCCCTTGTTGACTTCGAAGGACACGCCTTTGAGAACATGATTGGAGCCGAAGCTCTTGTGAATATCGCCGACCTTAACGATTGCTGACATTGAGCTTGTTCTCCATCGATTGGCTCCAGCGCGAAAGCGGATAGCACAGGACGAAATAGAAAGCGCCGACCAGTCCGAAAATGAGGAACGGCTGGAAGATCGAGTTGTTGATGATCTGCCCCGCGCGCGTCAGTTCGACGAAGCCGATCACCGAAGCGAGCGATGTCATCTTGATGAGCTGTACGAGAAAGCCGACCGTTGGAGGCAACGCGAGTCGCATCGCCTGCGGGATGATCACGAGGCGCAGCGTTTGCCAGCGCGTGAGCGACAGACACTCCGACGCTTCCCATTGCGGCTTCGGCATCGCTTCGATGCAACCGCGCCAGATGTCGCCGAGATACGCGCTCGAATAGACCATCAGCGCGAGGCCGGCCGCGACGAGCGCGGGCACCTGATAGCCATACACCGACAAACCGAAGTACACGATGAAGAGCAGGATCAGCAGCGGAATGCCCTGAATCGCTTCGATATAGACGATCGCGGCGCGCGATAACCAGGCGCGCGGCGAAATGCGCGCGAGCATCACGCAAAATCCGCCGATGCCGCCGAGCACGAACGCGAGCAAGGAGAGCACGAGCGTCCAGCCGATCGATTGCACCAGATAGACGAGATGCGATGACGTGAATCCGCCGCTCATGCCGCACCTCCGGGAATGACCGTATCGATACGCTGCGAATCGGGTGGCGTCTTGCCGGCGCGTTTCGCGGCGAGTCGGATCGCGCGGCGCCGCTTGAAGAGATGCTCGCCCACGGCCCACGCGATCAGCTTGATGATCAACGACAACACGAGGTACAGCGCCGCCACCACGATGTATGTTTCGAGCGAGCGGAAGGTATCGGACTGCACGGTGTTGGCGACCGCCGTGAGTTCTTCCGCCGAAATCTGCGACGCAATCGCGGAGGCCTGCATCATCAGCAGGAACTGGCTCGTCAGCGCGGGATAGACCTTTTCGATCGACGGTTGCAGCATCACATGCCAGCCGATGCGCCACTTCGAAAGCCCGAGACACTCGGCCGCTTCGACCTGTCCGCGTGGCACCGATTCAAGACCGGCGCGAATGATCTCGGCCGCATAGGCGCCGATGTTGATCGTCATCGCGAGCGCGGCGGCCGCAAAGGTCGGCATGCGCAAGCCGATGCTCGCGAGACCGAAGTACAGAAGGAAGATCTGCACAAGAAACGGCGTATTGCGCACGGTCTCGATATAGATGATGCAGATGCGCGTGAGCACCGGCACTTTCGCGCGCTTGGCGAACGCGACGAGCATGCCGAGGATCAGGCCGAAGAACACGGCCACGCACGTCATCTTGAGCGTGAGCCAGGCGCCCAGCAGGAACGTCGGCCAGTACGGCAGCAGCGGTGAAAAATCGAGAGAAAACATGGCGGCAAATGTCCCTGTGATGTCCGGGCGTCGTGCTCAATGCGGCCGGCGCTGGATGTATGACGACATACTACGAATGTCGTGATACTGCATGTTGCATGCATTAAACCGGGTCGAACGGGCCTGTCGTCGTGAACGCGCCGCCTTGCAGCACGGCCACGGGATCGGTCGGCGCGGGCGGCGGCGTCGCCTCGATCTTTTCGCGGAACTGCTCCGACGAGTCGCGTGGCACGAAGCCCAGATGCGCCGCGCAGCGGTTGTCCCACCAGGTGTGCGCATTCGCGGACATGCCGAACACGATCGTATGGCCGACGTCCTTCGTGAAAAGGCTGCGGCGCAAGAGGTCGTGAAAATCGTCGTAGCTCATCCAGCTCGCCATCATGCGGCGGTCCTTCGGCTCGGGAAACACGGAGCCGATGCGGATGCTCACGGTCTCAATGCCGTAGCGGTCGAAATACATCTGCGCCATGTCTTCGCCGAAGGACTTGGACAAGCCGTAGTAACCATCGGGGCGTTTGCGCGCCGTGGCATCGATTCGTTCGTCCTGCCGATAGAAACCCGTGACGTGATTCGAGCTCGCGAACACGATGCGCCCGACGCCCTGCCGGCGGGCTGCTTCGTAGAGGTTGAACACGCCCTTGATGTTGGCTTCGAGAATCTCCTCGAACGGCCGCTCTACCGACACACCGCCGAGATGGATGATCGCGTCGCAATCGGCGGCGAGCGCATCGACGGACTGGCGGTCGGCCAGATCGCAAGGAACGCGTTCCTCGTGAGGCGCCGCATCGTCCGGCAGCACGCCGGGCAAATCGGAGATGCGCACGTGTCGCGCGAATTCGGCGACGCGATGCCGGATCGCCCGCCCGATTCCGCCCGCGGCGCCCGTCAGCAGAAGGCGATCGAATCGCGCGGCGTCACCCGTGGACGGCGTGCTGTTTTGTTGTTCCATCGAACTGTGTCTCCTGAAGGCTGTCGTCGCTAGGGATTACCCGGCACGCGCCTCCTTGTACGTTGTCATATCACCGCATCACGCATATCATCATTTGCCGACCGATTTGTCAATGTGTGTAAAACCCACTCCAACGAGAACGCCGTGACGCTATCGCCCGATCCGCATGCCGACACGCATCATCCCTCCTCTACCGATTCATCCATTGCGCTGCCCGGCGCGCGGCGCAGCCTCACCGCGCAACTGGTCGATGCGTTGCGCGCGCAAATCGATGCGAAGGAATTGAAGGCCGGCGCTCGCCTCGCGACCGAAGCGGTGATGGTGCAGCGTTTCGGCGTGAGCCGCACTGTCGTGCGTGAGGCGCTATCGCGTCTGCAGGCGGCGGGGTTCGTGGAGACGCGGCATGGCATCGGCACGTTCGTGTGCGATGCGGGCACGTCGCCGCTATTGCATCTCGATCCCGCCGATGTCGCGGGCTCCATCGATGCATTGGCCATCCTCGAATTGCGGATCAGCCTCGAAACGGAAAGCGCGGGGCTGGCAGCCATGCGTTGCGATGCCGCCCGCCTCGCGACGATGCGCGCGGCGCTCGCCGATTTCTCACGGAGCGTGGGCGCGGCATCGGATACGGTGGCGCCCGATTTGCGGTTTCACATGGAGATCGCGCATGCGACGGGCAATCGCTATTTCGTCGAGATCATGGAGCATCTCGGCACGCGGATGATTCCGCGCACGCGCATCACGGCCACGCCCATTCCGCGCGAACAATACGCCGAATATCTGATGCGCGTGAATCGCGAGCACGAGCAGATCGCGGACGCCATCGAACGCGGCGACGCGGATTCCGCGCGCACCGCGATGCGTCTGCATTTGATCAATAGCCGGGAAAGATTGCGGCGGGCGCAGGCTGCTACCTGAACCGCTGAATGTATCGAGGCGTTTCCGTCGATCGGCGCCGCGCTCTTGGCAAAAGTTACTTGAATCCGTGTCTGGACGCGCGCTGAACCGTCACCAGCGCTACAAAGAGCAAAGGCAGTGCAGCGATCGAAAGGGAACGCGGTCCGAAATCAATGAGCAGGCCGCCGAGAACGCCGCCTCCGCTAATCGACAGATTCCACGCAACGACGGTCAGTGATTGCGCGACGTCCGTATCAGCGCCCGCAGTATGTGCTGTCGCGGTCTGAAAAAGGGTCGCGGAGCCGCCGTAGCCAAGGCCCCAAGCGATAGCACCCAAATAGACCGCGAGCATGTGATCGTTCCAGATGGTGAGCACAGCCGCAGCGGCCATGAATAGCACAATGCTGCCGAGCATGAGTTGCCGGAGCCTGCGATCGACCTGGCTTCCGACAAAAAAGATACTTATCAGCGACGAGACGCCGAACACAAGCAGCACCCGGCTCAGGCTGGGCAAAAGTCCAGAGGGAGCGACAAATGGCGCGATGTAGGTATAAAGGATATTGTGTGCGAGCACGAAGGTGAACAGCGCCAACAGAATCGCGGCCATCCCCGGAAGCGCCAGCACACGCCCGACGGCGAGCTTCGATGCTGCGTCCTGCCCAGGGAAGTTCGGAACTTTCCACCGAATCCAGACCAACAACACAACGCTCGCTACAGACATCAACGCAAAAACGTTTCGCCACCCGACGAACTGTCCCAGAAACGTACTGGCCGGCAGCCCCAGCGACAACGCTAAAGGAACGCCCACCATCGCAATGGCGATCGCGCGTCCTTTCAGGTTGGGTTCCACCATTCGGGCTGCATATCCTGCCACGAGACTCCAAAGCAGGCCTGCGCTCATACCGGCAAGAACTCGAACCATAAGGATCACCGAGTAGCTCCCGGAGAGCGCCGTGATAGCGTTGGTGACAACGAACGCCGCAATCGTCCACATTAGCAATGGACGTCGGGAACAGCTTCGGGTGACGACACTCAATGGTATGGCCGCGAGGAGCGAGCCGATCGCGTAGGCGGTGACGAGCTGGCCTGCCATCGCTTCAGATATCGCAAGATCACCCGCAATCGGAAGCAACAGACCGGCGGGCAAGGTTTCAGTGAGAATCGTAACGAAGCATGATGCTGCCAGTGCAAGCAATCCTGCCAGCGGCAGAGTGCTTACGAGAGTCGTCTCAGCCGGGTCCAGCGAGGCGTTGACCAAAATTTCGTCCTTCATGTGGATCTCAAATGGATAGGCCACGAAGTGGCGTGGAACAGTCGCAGAAATGAAGCCGAGTTCCAGCAGTCGGATGCGACTGCCGGTGCTGATCGCGAGAAGGGAGTCATGTCAGGACGGTCGCATCGATGCCATTCGACATACGAGCACACGAGGCGGTCTCGTCCGGCCATGTTCATTCATGCGCAGATTAGGCCCATCTGTGTGTACAAGGTTAGGTTGTCCTCGAGGTGCCAGCTTTCCACGAGAAGTCCGTCATCGAAGCGATAGATGTCCATCGCGATGAAGGCGACCGGTTGCCCCCTGCCCTGAACCCCCTTGAATGTCCCTTTGAAATGACCCTTGAATTCCAGATGGACCATGACCCGATCACCAAGCACAAGAAGTTGATCGATTACACACCTCATGTCCGGAATCGCCGCGCGAATCGCTCTGAACGCGCCAAGCGGACCGTCTATTCCAAGCGGACGGCCCGGTGGCAACGTGCGGTCGCGATAATCAGGCGAGAGCACTTCCCGTGCGAGCGATTCGTCGCCGTTCTCCCAAAACGTGCCATACTTCCGTGTGGCAAGGATTTGCGCTTCGAGTTGCGTCATTGGGATGGTCGTATCGATCACCAGAGTGCGTGGTTCGAGTAGAGTGACGGTTGGTGCGTTGGTCATGAGCAATATTCCTAGGTAAGAAAGTACGCGTTGAATAGAACGAGCCATTTCGCCCCTTCGCCCCGCGTGTACCGATCAAGACGGGTGAAGAGGTTGAGTTCAGATAGCCAGTTCGACCTTGTATTCCTTCAGCCAGCGATTCAGCCACAGCGCGACTTCGAGACTTCCCCGGTTGTATGGCTGACTGGTCGCCGCTTCGACGCGCTTGAGCAGAGCATCCGCTTTAGCCGTATCCAGCAGAGGAAGGACCGGACTGTTCCGGTCGGAGAAAACCTCAAGTAACTCCCGCCGAAGACCGTTCTCATAGCTCGGATCCTGAGTTGCGGGGTATGGCGTCTTGACTCGATTGCAGATGGACTCGGGCAACAGATCCTTGGCCGACGCACGAAGAAGGCTCTTCTCGCGCCCGTCCGCAATCTTCATCTGCCAAGGCGTGTTGAAAACGTATTCAACGAGACGGTGATCGCAGAACGGTACCCTTACCTCAAGGCCGACCGCCATGCTCATTCGATCCTTGCGATCCAGAAGCGTTTGAAGAAAGCGCGTCAGATTCAGGTATGTGATCTCGCGCATACGCCGATCCTGCTCCGACTCACCATTGAGAACGGGGACTTCCCTGAGCGCCGCGTTATACGCATCTTGACGATAGCTTTCCTGTTCCAGACGTTTGAGCAGGTACGGAGACAATAGCTGCGAGCCACCGAAGTATCGCGACGACCCCGTCGTTAGCCATGGAAACGTATTCGCCTGCACCGCAGCGGGATTGCGAAACCATTGATAGCCGCCGAATATCTCGTCGGCCGCTTCGCCCGAGAGCGCCACGGTCGAATGCCGCCGAATCTCTCGGAAGAGCAGGTAAAGCGAGGGCCACATGTCGCCCCAATATGTTGGAGGCATATCGGTTGCGTGCAGTACACGCGACCGCACGTCGGGATCAAGTAACTCATTGCTGTCCAGCAGAATCTCGGAGTGAGCCGACGAAACGTGCTCCGACAACGCTCTGGCATACGGTGCATCGGCGGAACCTCGAACAGCATCGGCCTCGAAACCCTGTACGTTCCGACTGAAGTCGACCGAAAACGACCTGATTTGTCGAGGCGCGAATTCCCGGGCAACCAATGCGGTAATCGTCGACGAGTCAAGTCCGCCAGACAACAAGGTGCAGATCGGCACATCAGCCACCATTTGCCGGCGTACGGTATCCTCGAGAATCGCACGAACCGTCTGCACCGTCGTTTCATAATTGTCGGTGTGAGGAGCCGCCTGAAGCGTCCAGTAAGCCCGCTTCCTGATGCCGCTTCGACTGAAAGTCACGACATGACCTGGCCGAACCTCGAACATGCCATCGTAAATTGTCGACTCAGGCGTCTTGACCATGTCGAACATCTCGCGCAAGCCGTCCAGGGACACACGTCGCGGCACGAGCGAATTCGCGAAAATCGCCTTAGGTTCGGAGCCGAACACCAGGCCGCCACGGATCGGAAAGTAATAAAGCGGCTTGATCCCCATACGATCGCGCACCAGGATCAACTCTTCACGCCGGCGGTCCCAGATCCCGAACGCATACATCCCGTTCAGACGGTCCGCCACGCCGACACCCCATTGCAAGTAGCCTGCGAGCAAGACTTCAGTGTCGCTCTCGGTTCGGAACGAATGGCCGAGGACTTTCAACTCGTTGCGCAATTCAATAAAGTTATATATCTCGCCGCAAAATGTGACCGCCGCGTAGTCCCCGGATATTCCTGCGGCTTCCATGGGCTGCCTTCCCCCTTCCAGATCGATGATTGAAAGTCGCCGGTGTCCGAACGCCACATGCGTGTCATGCCAGATACCCTCAGCATCAGGTCCGCGATTTTCCAAAGTTCTGGTCATGCTTTCCAACGTCTTCAGATGCATTTTCATGTTCAACTGAAAATCCACCCACCCCGCTATTCCGCACATATCTGCCTCATGATTTGAAGTGAATTGAATCTTTCGTATTCGTCGCGATACAGAACACGAGGTGTCGCTCGTACCTTCATTTCTCTGTCGGCATACTCTGCTGAATTAGCGTCAATAGGGCCTCGGGAGTCTGAACACTGACCGCTTCGTCGTATGCAATGGCGAGTCCGTGCTTATGCTTGATCTGCTCAATCAGGTTCAGAAGTGAGAGCGAGTCGAAACCGAGCTCGCCAAAGGTCAAATTCGCGTTCGCTTCACTGAGCTCCGCCTGAGACGATTCGTCCTGTTCGCCTGAATCTCTCATAAACTTCACTAAGGCATGTAAATTAAATTCGTTCATGGATCGATTCCTTTTGAGTTCGAATCCGGAGTTCATCCGGTAAAGGTTAGGGAAATTTCAGGACGCAACCTGAACATCGAGTTTGAACCTCGAGACGATTCTGCTTTGCTGTTCGAGTTGTATGTCAACGTTCGTTCTGCCAGATTTAACGTGGTCAACACTCAGTGTCGCCCGAAGTCTCACAGGAAGATTGACCTCACACATCGACATGAATACGGCATTGCACGAACTCACTGCCAGCGCAAAAGCGTCGATTCGAAGCGTCCTGGCGACGGTGTAGAGGGCCAACTGCCGGCAGCTCTCCAACTGCATCATCGCGAAGATGTGGTCAGCAGTCGGCCTGTCGAACAGCACGGGGTGGCGCGGATCGAAGCGCGCAAGTGCATGAAAGCTCCCTGCGCTTTCGGATACCTGCAGCAAGGTCACATTTTGTGGATTCCAGCGCGCCACCTCGGCCGGACCGATCTCCCCTTCCGCGGGAATCTCGATAGGACTCTGAAACGCCATTCCCCGGTCGTCACACATTTCCCGTCGAATCTGCTTCCAGCGAACGCGATCAACGAAGCTTTGCTGAATTCGGACTGTCGCGATCTTGCCCTCGTTCAGGTCACTGAGATCGTATCGCCACGTCAGGCCAGATGTTCGCCCCTCTGTCCGCAACTCCTTCTCTACAGAACTCCGCACGACGATCCGGATCGGTTGTCCTATCGGGTGCGTAACGCGCAGCGCCTCGTCTTCGATATGCGATTCGAGTTCTCTGAAAAGAAACTGATACCGGTTTTCCTCTAATGAAAGCCCAAACTGCGTATGAGCAACGACGAAGCATGCTTGTCGGCAGATCTCAACCAATGCAGCGATGTCATATCCCTTGGATGCCAGAATACTCTCTTGGTATAAGCCATGCGAACGCGACACTTGGGCGCCGAGTAGCGTTTCGGTTCTAGATAGCGCCACGTAGTCGGTCAGCATGACCAGATCGTTGGATGGTTTGTGCACGAGCGAAATTGGCAGCGTACGCTCGAAGTCGAGTCGCTTTTCAACAAATGAGGTCATTTGAATACGTCTTGATGCTGAGGGTGGAACATGCGGGACCGAGTAAATGCGCGACAGCAGCGTAGTGATTTGTCGGCTTGTCGGCTTGTCGGCCTAGATCGTGTTGGAGTCGAATGCATCGAGCACACGCCATCCCTTCGACGTGACATACGTCAGCGTTGCCTGGTCTGTTTCGGCTGCTCGGATGAAGCATGCATCGTCGACAGCCGAAAGCATTGGGAAATCGGTCGGGTGATCCCCGTAGCCACGAGTGGCCGTGATAACGTCGGAATGCTCGGAAACGTACTTGAGCAATTGCCTCTTTTTTTCCTCCCCGACCATTGCAATCTCCACGCCGCCTGTAAGTATCCCGTCGGATACCTGTGGCACCGAGCCGTAGCCTGCGGTCATGCCCAGTGTTTCGCTGATCGCATGGACGCAGCATGAATAGGATCCGGATATCGCGATCACATGTGCGCCGCTCGCTCTTAAGCTCTCAAACTCCGCGTAGACCTTTGTCACGAAGCGCCTGTCCACGCCGCTCCACCATTGAAAACCAAGATCGAGGTAGTCCTCAAGTAGCATCCCTTCAAGGATGCTGAAAAATATGCCATTGGTGATTTCGCGCGTACTCCCTAGACGTTCCATCAATTTCACGCGCTCCAGCATCGCGTCGACACACGCGCCGCTCACCCGTCCGACCTTGGTCAGATATCGGGCAAACAGGATCATCGTATGCATCTCAAGGATCGTGTTGTCTAGGTCAAAAAACGCCGCGATAGAATTAGATTCTTGAACCTCGCCGCTATCCTCTTTGCTTTTGAAGTTATTTACCATAATTTTGGTATCCTATATTTTTTTATTAAAGACATAAACCCCATGAAAACCATTTTTGAGCGCACTAGCGTAGTATTGCCGC
>NZ_JAQQDB010000050.1:0-58979 GCF_046030135.1 Caballeronia jiangsuensis | reverse complement strand
TACCCGCCCCACCAAACCCCGCCCAAATCCACGGGGGCCCACGCCCCAACTGCGCCCACCGACTTTTTTATTGCTCGCGCCTGATCTCTACGCGTGACCTCGCGCGAAAAATCTGCCTTACAATCGGTCTCCCACCCTGACAAGCACGACAAGCGCCAACATGAACGAGCGTAAGTCTTCCGGACTCGCCGACCGAATCTACAGCGACATCCTCAACAGCATCGTGGAAGGCGAGTTCAAGGAGGGCGACCGGCTTCTCACGGAGCATGCGCTCGCTGAACGGTTCGCAACCTCTCGGCCGACCGTCCGCGAAGCGCTCGCGCGATTGCGCGCGGACGGAATTATCGTGACGCGGCGCGGCTCGGGAACGATCGTCGGACGTCGTCCCGATCCGGATGTGCGCCGATTCGCCCCGCTCGAAACGCTATCCGACATCCGCCGCTGCTACGAATTTCGGATCGTGACGGAGTCCGGCGCCGCGGAATTCGCCGCCATCAAGGCCGATGAAGACGGCCTTCGCGCGATTCAGGATGCATGGGATCGGCTTGAGCGCATCGTCGAGACGCAGCAGGGCATCGGCGCAAAAGACGATTTTGCGTTCCATCTCGCGGTCGCACGTGCGTCGAAGAACCAGTTCTTCATTACCGCGTTGGCGTTCATCGAGGAACAGGTCGAAGTCAGCATGAACCTGTCGCGCAATCTGTCGTCCGTGAAAACGCTCGAGCGCCAGCGTCTCGTCCAGCGTGAACATCTCGAAGTCCTCGAAGCGATCCGCGCACGCGATCCCGCCCGCGCCGGGAAAGCGATGAAGGCGCATCTTCAAAACGCGCTCGATCGGATATTCGGCGACTAGCCACTGCTGCAGTTGTCACACAACCTTGGGTCGGGCGGGCAAAAACTCCCTCGCTCGCGGGTAAGTTGTTTGACAAATTTAGGTGGCTGCCGCTCCACCATTTGGTTGGTCGCCATTGAACATCGAGTTCTGCGTCCTGGCAGCAGGCGAATCCATCCGCTTTACCCCCAACGTTGAACATCCGGCGACGATTTAACTCAAAGGAAAGACGCGATAACTCCGCAGGAAACAACGGTTAAATCCTGGTTAAAAAGATAGGAAACAACTGCTCGGGGTATCTCCCAACATAGCTTGCAAACCGCTATCGCCAGAGGAAAAACCGCCTTCCCATTGTTTCGGTAACAGCCTTGCGGGAACCAATTTGCTTGACATCCTATGACTCCGTTAGCTATTTTTCAGCATCCGGTCGCCATGAGGACGCACGCGTACAGAGACACGCTACATTCAAGGTGCCAGCAAGCGGCGCACAAACGAATCAGAACGAAGCACAAACAGGCCGGCGATCGACGAAATCGAAGAATTCGACCGGACCTTTTCCCGACCACCGGTTGCGAGAGAAGTGAGGAGACAAAATGGCTTTCAAGGCAGGACTGTCAGTGAAACTGGCGGCGGTTTGCGTCGCCGTCAGCGCGGCTTTCGGCATGAGCGCGGCATACGCGGCCGATCCCGTATCGATCAACATCGTCGACGTTGCGGGCAATCTGCAACTGACGCAAAAGGGCTTCGAGGCGTTCAAGGCCAAGTATCCCGATCTGGTTTCCAGCATCACCTTCACGAACGCGCCCGCGCCGCAACTGCCGGGCAAGATCAAGGCGATGCAGGCGGCGGGCCGCTCGGACATCGACCTCGTCGTGACCGGCACCGACGCGCTCGCGGCCGGCATCCAGCAAGGCCTTTGGGAGAAACTGCTTCCCGATAACGCGAAGGCGTTCCCCGGCGTGCTCGACAAGTACGCGCCCGGCCCGCGCAAGATGCAGGACATCGCGCAGGGCTATGGTCTCGAAGTGACCTATATGCCCGCGGGTCCCCTGCTCGAATACAACCCGGCCAAGGTCACCGACGTTCCGAAGACGCCGGATCAACTGCTCGCGTGGTGCAAGGCGCATCCGAACAAGCTGATCTACGCGCGCCCGGCGAACTCCGGCCCTGGCCGGACCTTCCTGATGGGCCTGCCGTATGTGCTCGGCGACAAGGACCCGATGGACCCGATCAACGGCTGGGACAAGACCTGGGCATTCCTCAAGCAACTGAACGACTGCATTCCGTACTATCCGGGCGGAACCTCGGCCGTCATGAAGGAACTGGGCGAGGGCACGCGCGACATGACGGTCACGGTGACGGGCTGGGACATCAACCCGCGCGCGCTCGGCATCGTGCCGGCGGAATTCAAGGTGGCCGCGTTCGACAACATGACCTGGGTGAACGACGCCCACTACATGGTGATCCCGAAGGGCGTGCCGAAGGAAAAGCTCGACGTGCTCTACAAGCTGATGAACTTCATGCTCGAGCCGGCGCAGCAGGCGCTGACCTATGACGATGGCTACTTCTATCCGGGCCCGGCGGTGAAGGATGTACCGCTCTCGATGGCGCCCGCGAAGAGTCAGGAAGTCATCCAGAAGTTCGGCCGGCCCGAGTACGCGAAGCTGCTCGCCGACCGTCCGCACGTGCTTCCGCTCAATGCGCAGGCGATGGTCGCGGCCTTCCAGAAATGGGATCGCGAAGTCGGCGCGGCGAAGACGAAGTAACTCGGCGTAACGCGGTAATGAGACGGCGACGCTCCCGTCAGGGCGCGTCGCCGCTTGTACAAAAAAGCGCAGGAAATTGTCATGAAGCACACTTTTGAGCAGTTGCGCCTCGACTCGGTCTCGCGCAGTTTCACCAACGCGGAAGGGCAGCAGCTCGCGGCATTGAAGGGACTCGATCTGAATATCCAGCGCGGCGAGTTCATCGCGCTGCTCGGGCCATCGGGCTGCGGCAAGTCGACCGCGCTGAACTGCATCGCCGGATTGCAGCCGCTGACGGGCGGCGGCATCTGGCTCGACGACAAGCGTATCGACGTGCTGCCGCCCGAAAAGCGCGGCTTCGGCATGGTCTTTCAGAACTACGCGCTGTTTCCGCATATGTCGGTGCTGGATAACGTCGGCTTCGGCCTGAAGATGCGCGGCATGCCGAAGGCGGAAGCAACGAAGCGCGCGAAAGCCGCTTTGCAGCTCGTGCAACTGATCGGCCACGACGCCAAGCTTCCCGGTCAGCTTTCGGGCGGCCAGCAGCAGCGCGTGGCAATTGCGCGCGCGATCGTCATCGAGCCGCCGCTCGTTCTGATGGACGAGCCGCTCTCGAACCTGGACACCAAGCTGCGCATCGAGATGCGCGCCGAAATTCGCCGCATCCACGGCAAGCTGGAGCGCGCGACCATCTATGTGACGCACGATCAGGACGAAGCGCTGTCGATGGCCGATCGCATCGTCGTGATGAAAGAGGGCGTCGTCCAGCAGGTGGCCGCGCCGAAGGAAGTGTATTCGCGGCCAAAGAATCTGCACGTCGCGCGCTTCATGGGTTTCCGCAATGTCGTGCAGGCAACGCTCGAAGGCACGCAGGGCGAAGCCGTCGCGGTGAACGCGAGCGGCGTGCGCCTGCTCGGCACGCCGATGGAAGGTTTCGACAGCAAGCGCGTGGCCGTCGCGCTGCGTCCCGAAGACATGGAACGCGCGGCGCCCGGCGCCGAGAACGCGTTCGATGCGCACGTCGAAGTCGTCGAATATGGCGGCCGCGATTCGCTCATCATCGTCAATACGGCGTTCGGCAAGCTCTGGGCGCGCATCGCGGGCGAATGCAGCGAAGGCGAGCGCATCTCGCTGCGCGTCGTGCCTTCGAAAACGCTCGTGTATGGAGAGGAAAAATGATCGCGCTTCCCGCGCAGCCACGCGATCCGAAGGGCTGGCTCGTCACGCCGGCGCTCTTCTTCATCATCGCGCTGTTCATCTATCCGTTCGCCTACGGGCTGATGCTGTCGTTCAGTCCGATGAACGGCGGCAGCGTCTGGGCGAACTACATCACGTTCTTCACCGATTCGTCGATGTGGCCGACGATCGTCGTCACGCTCAAGCTCGCCGTGCCCGCGACGATCATCAACGTCGGCGTGTCGGTGCCGGTGGCCTTCGCGTTGCGTCGCACGTCGCCGTGGCAGAAGTTCGTCACGACGCTGCTCGTCGTGCCGGTGACGCTCGGCACCGTGCTGATCGCCGACGGCATGCTGACGTACTTCAGCCCGAACGGCTGGTTTCCGCAGGCATTGCAGGCGCTGCATCTCTATGGCGATGAAGTGCGCCTCACGCACAACTACTGGGGCGTGCTGATTTCGCTGATCGTGTCGGGCTTTCCGTTCGCGTTTCTGCTGACGCTGTCGTATGTGACCGGCATCGACCCGACGCTCGCGCGCGCCGCCGCGACGCTCGGCGCGAGCCCGTGGCAACAGTTCCGTCAGATCTATCTGCCGCTGCTGCTGCCCGGCCTCACGATGACCGCCTGTCTCTCGTTCGTGCAGGCGTTCTCGGTGTTTCCGTCGGCGGTGCTGCTCGGCGCGCCCGCCGGTCCGACGCGCGTGATCTCGATCGCCGCGTCCGAAGCCGCGTTCGAAAACTACGACTACGCGCTCGCATCGACGATCGCGATCGTGATGGGCTTTGTGCAGTTGCTCGTCGTGGGCGGCATGCTCGGCGCGCGTCGCTTCTTCTATACGGGTCCGGTGACGGGAGGCAAGGGATAATGACGACCGATAACCGCGCGGCGTCCGGCTGGCAGGCCGGCGCGCTGACCGAAACCACGAACGGCACCGGCAAGCACATGAAACAGCAAGTGAGCCTGCGCGACAGGCTATGGAAGTTCTTCGTCTGGGCGACGATGGGCTTCTTCCTCGTCAATGTGTTGCTGCTGATCGCGACCGTCGCCGTGAACTCGGTGGCGACGCGCTGGTTCGGCACGCTGTTGCCGCAGGGCTTCACGCTGCACTGGTACGCGCAGGCATGGAGCGACTTCCAGCTTTCGAGCGTGCTCCTCGTGACGCTCGAAGTGGTGGGCGCGGTGGTGCTGCTGTCCATCGTGCTGGGCGTGCCGGCCGCGTATGCGCTCGCTCGCGTGCAGTTCCCCGGCAAGCGCTTCGCGATGCTCGTGTTCCTGCTGCCGCTGATGGTGCCGCCCGTGACCTACGGCATCCCGATGGCGACGGTCATGTACAAGTTCCATCTCGCGGGCACGCTGACCGGCGTGATCCTCGCGAATCTGGTGCCTGCGCTGCCGTTCGTCATTCTCGTGATGACGCCGTTCATCGAGCAGATCGATCCGAATCTGGAATCGGCCGCGCGCATCTTCGGCGCGAACACGTTCCGCTACTTCCGCTACGTGCTGCTGCCTCTGCTCGTGCCCGGCATGCTGGCGGCCGGCCTGCTCGTCCTGGTGCGCACCATCGGCATGTTCGAGCTGACGTTTTTCACCGCGGGGCCGACGACTCAGACGCTCGTCGTCGCGCTGTATTACGCCGTCTTCTCCACGGGCGTGCGCGCGCCGCAGTCCATCGACGCGATGGCGATGATCTACATGGCCATCACGATGGTCTGGGTGCTGATCGCGTTGCAGTTCGTGAGCCCGACGCAACTCGTGTCGCGCGTGAAGGAGCAGAAGCAGTGATGTTCACCCGCGCCTGCGCGCGGGTTCTTTTCAATTCGAAGCCGTGTCGTGACGAAATTTCGTGAAGTCGTACCTTTGGACGCCGCGCCGCGCCTGAGCATTTCGAGCGGGCCGCATGTCATCGAGATCGCGCCGGCGGCGGGCGGGCGCATCACGCGCTTCGCCACGCAAGGCGCGCGCGGGTTGCAGGACTGGCTCGTGCCGGTGACAGCCGCCAGTTGGCCGTGCGATGCATGGCCCAAGGGCGGCAGTTATCCGCTCGTGCCGTTTTCCAATCGCGTGCGCGATGCGCGCTTTGCCGCGCCGGACGGTTCCATCGTCGAGATCGCGACGTTTCCCGGCATGGCGCACGCGCTGCATGGTTTCGGCCAGTTCGCGGCATGGAGCGTCGAGCTTCAGGAGGCGGATTGCGTCGTCTTGCGTTACGTGCACGGCGAGGGCGAGCATGGCTGGCCGTGGGCTTTCGAGGCCGTGCAGTTGATCGAAGCGAATGCAGATGGCGCGCGGCTGTCGATGCGGATCGCGAACCGGTCGTCCGGCCCGATGCCCGTCGGCCTCGGTTTTCATCCTTACTTCGGCGCGCACGAAGCCGAACTTCATGCGACGACGCACTGGCGTCACGAAGCGGAGATCGCGATCGAGCCGACGGCCGAGCCGCCAGCGCATCGGCATGTGCGGGAAGCGGAGGGCTACACGCGTTATCTGAGCGGCTGGGACGGCCGCGCCACGCTGCGTTACGCGGACGGCCGCACGCTCGAACTGGAAGCCGGCGACACGCTGAACCACGTCGTCGTGCATTGTCCGGCGGGCGCGGGTTATCTGTGCGTCGAACCGGTGTCGCACGTGAGCGACGGCTTCAACCTCGCGGCGCAAGGGCTGCCCGGGACGGGCATCGCGGTCATCGAGCCAGGTAGTGAAATACGGGCGTCGCTCGTGATGGCAGCCGGCGCGACCCCGGTCCGGTACGACGGCGGCGGCGCCTGACGCGCGCCTCGACACCGGCGCGTTCGCGAACCGGGGGACAGCGCGACGCATTCGCCGGCAACGTCCCCCCGGCGATGAGGCATGCATCCCTGTTCATGGCGGCACCTCCAGATTTGCGTATCAGCGCGTGAGCGGCATGGAAAAGAACGATTCCACGAGATCGACGATGCGCCAGGTCGCGCAAGGCCGACGGCAGTGGGCGTCGAAACCGGCTTCCTTGAGCGTCTGAACCGGATCGGCCGGCCACACGTTGCTCATCGCGACGAGGAGCCGCCCGGTGACGTCGGCGTCCATGCGCAGCGTGCGCAGAAAGACGTACCCGGAATCGTTGTCGAGGCGGGTATCGAGCAGCAGCGCCTGCGGCTGCCAGCTATGCACCAGCGCGCGCACGGATTTCAGATCCTGCGAATGGATGACCTGCAAGCCTTTGAGCCGAAGTTGCACGGCGAGGGAATCGCCGATCGACTTGTCCTTGTGGGCGATCAGCACACGGCGCGATGCGTCTCCGGCGCGGGCCCGCTTGATACGCCACAACGCGAATTCGCGTTCGTTGTCGGCCAGACGGCTTGACATCTCATCCTCCATTCTCGTATTGCATTACGTGGTTGAATCGACTGCGACCAGTGTCGACGGAACGTGCCGGTCGCTAAACCCGGCACGGGAGGGGGATGCGGGGAATTTTGGGGGACTGCCGAATGTATCCCTGCGAAAGGGGGGTGGAAGTCGCGCAGGGCGCGCGTAATATCGGAACCGTTCTCGGAGCGTCGCAATGGAAAATGGCTATTTCAAAACAGTGTTGCTAGTAGAGGACGAAGGGCTCACCAGGAGCGCCATGAAAAGCCTCATCCTGGCGAACGAGCCTTTGCTCGAGATCGACGAAGCCGACGGGTTTGAGCAGGCGAAAGCCAAGCTTTCCGCCAATACCTACGATCTGATGTTCCTCGACTACCACTTGCGCGGCAACGCCACAGGCATGGACCTGCTCAACTGGATTCGCGAGGAAGAGCGCGAGATCCAGACGATCATGCTTTCCGCGCAGGACGACCGCGACACCGTGCTCGAATGCATCAAGAACGGCGCGTGCGGCTTCATCTCGAAGGGCAGCGAGCAGGGCGCGGGCGTGTTCCGCGAAGCGCTGAAAACCATCCTCAACGGGCGCGTCTATCTGCCGAACACGGTGCTCGGCAAGGGCGGCCACAGCCCGAAGCCGGTTTCGCCGCACGCGGGCGTGACGGTCGAATCGCTCGATCTGCCGCCTCGCCTGACCGAGACGCTGCGCTATTTGCTGCAGGGGCTGTCGAACAAGGCCATCGCGCGCAAGATGAATATCAGCGAAAACACCGCCAAGGAATATTCGAGCGATCTGCTCGCGCGCTTTCACGTCACGCGGCGAACGTTCCTGATCGTCGAGATGGCGCGGCGCGGGATCGAAATGCCGATGAGCAATACGTCGTCGGCGTCCTGAGCCGTCAAAGTCACCTTCTTTTCGACGCGGGCAGCCCGAAAGGCGCCCGCGTCGTCGCATCTGCGCCGCGGTTTTTTCATCGTTCCGAGGAATGCGCCCGGGGATGGTAAGGTATAGCCCGGACTATATTTGAGATGGAGTCAGCGTAGGTGATTCGCAGGATGACGTTCACAAAAATGCAAGGCGCCGGCACGGCCATCGCGGTGACAGCGGCGCTGCTTCTCGGCGCATGCGCGCCGCTTCCGCAGCAGAACGACACCGACGCAGCCGCGGCGGCGTCGGCGTCGGCGGCATCGGCCGCGCAAGCGGCTCAAGTTCCGGTCAAGCCAGCACCGCCGGCGCCGCCGGGCGAGCGGCGCATCATGGTCGGCTCCGCGAACGGCTACCATCTGATGCTCAAGACGACTCCCCCATCGCAAGTCTGCGACGATGGCGCATTCGCCGACGGCGTGCGCTACGGCTACGCGCTGACCTGGAACCGCCTCGTCAGCGAGGACGTGCGCAATGGCGGCAAGGCGAAGCGCAAATTCGACGCATCGACGGTCCATTCCCTCGACGATCAGTACAAGATCCAGTGGGACGGCAAGGAACGCGTCAACGCGTGCGCATCGGACGGTTATCTGATCGGACGCGTCGTCGGGACGCATCTGGCCGGCGTCGACATGCGCAACGGCAAGCCTTCCTGATCGGGAAAACGGGGGCTCAATCGCACGTGTGCGTCGCCGTGACGTAGCGGCCGGCGGCTGCGACGTCCCCGTAGAGCGTGTAGCCCGTGCCGTTCGCGGACGCCTGCGCGATCACCAACACCACCGACTGACTCGTCATGCCGCCGCTGGGCACGGAAACGGCCAGCGTATCGGAGCTCGGCGAGTATTCGCGCACACGCGGCGCGATCGGCGTCCATTTTTCCTTCACGCATCGGATGAAGTCGTAGGGCTTGTACTGCGACGTGCCGGACCCGAAGGGCACGGTTTTGAGCAGGGCGTCGTCGGTTGCAACGCACGCGCTCAACATGGAAGCGCCAATTGCGACAAACAAGATTGCGATGTTTTTTCTCATGATTCCGATGCCTTTTTTTGTAGTATCCGCTTAAGCTAGCGTCCCGTGCTCGTTCGACGCCAGCAAGCCTCGTGGCCGTCGATCCTACCCGCTCTCCTGACAAACCGTAAAGCGCGCGTGATCGGTCATTCGTGCCGGTTTAGCCGTCCGGAAAACCGCGCCAGATCTGATTGCAAGCTTTCGATCCGTAGTTTTCCCAATATTAGTCAAGTCGGGTCAACCGCCGCCGTTATATAGGCGTTTCATGCCTTAAAGCCTTTTGTATGGCGCGAGCGCGGGCGGCGGGAGCCGAAGTGGCGCTCTCCGACCGCGTGTGGTGCGCGGGTCCCGATAAACCGTGTTGTACCGTTGCCATCGATCGCTTGCGGCCGGTGTGCAGCGGTTGCCAGTTTGATAGAACGCATGTCTCGCACAAAGTTGCTTGCCCGGCTTCGCGCCATTTCCCCGACCGGACGTTCGTCCGGCGGCATCGATCTTCAGCGGTTCGCCGCGCCCGTGCTCACGGTCGTCATCTGCGTGCTGCTGCTGGTGGTCTTCCAGCATCTTTCGCGCTCGGTCGATTACAAGTCGGTGATCCACTCGCTGCGTCTGATGACGCCGCAAGCCTGGATGGCCGCGCTGTTCGCGACCGCGCTCAGCTTCGCCGCGCTCGTCGGGCGCGACGCGGTCGGGCTGCGTCACATCGGCGTCGCGGTGCCGCGTTCCCTGCTTTGGGTCGGCGCGACGGTCGGCTCCGCGCTCGGCAACGTGACGGGCTTCGGCGCTCTGACGGGCGGCGCCGTGCGCTGCCGCGTGTACGGCGCGGCCGAGGTCACGCCGGCGCAGGTCGGCCGCCTGACGATTTTCACGAGCGTCACGCTGGCGCTGTCCCTCGCTTTCATGGCCGCCGCCGGCATGCTGTTCGGCGCGGGCACGCTCTCGGGCATGATGCACGTGCCGCCGGCCGTGCTGCGCGTCACCGGCGCGGCGCTTCTCGCTTTGTTCTTGGCGATGGTCATCGTCTGCGGCCGCGCGCCGCGCACACTGCGTTCGCGCTGGACGTGGCTTTCGTTCACCGTGCCGGCGCGCCGCGATTTCGTCGCGCAGGCCGCGCTCGCGGTCGTCGATGTGCTCGGCGCCGGACTCGCGCTCTGGGCGCTCCTGCCGAACCCGCAAGTCGGCTTCGGCGAATTCATGACGGTTTTCTCGGCGGCGATGCTGCTCGGAATGATCGGCCATACGCCCGGCGGCGTCGGCGTGTTCGAGGCGGCGATGGTGTTCGCGCTCGGCAACAGCGCCCAGACGCCGGACGTGCTCGCCGCGCTGCTCGCGTATCGCGCGATCTATTTCGGCCTTCCGCTGATCCTTTCCGCCGGCGTGATGGCCGCGTTCGAAGGCCGCGCGCTCAAGGGCCGCTTCGGTCTGCTGAGCCCGCGTCACGTATCGCAGCTCGCGCCGTTGTTCCTCTCGATCGTCACGTTCGCGGCGGGCTCGATGCTCGTCATCTCGGGCGCGACGCCCGCGTTCAAGATGCGCATCGCGCTGCTGCAGACCATCGTCCCGCTGTGGGTGCTGGAAAGCTCGCAATTGCTCGGCTCCGTGCTGGGCGTGCTGCTGCTCTTCGTCGCGCGCGGCCTGATGCGCCGGCTCGACGCCGCCTGGTGGCTCGCGCTCGTGCTGGCCGTGGCGAACCTCGCGCTGTCGCTCGCAAAGGGTCTCGCGTTCGTCGAAGTCGGCGTGCTCGCGTTTCTCGTCGTGCTGCTCGTTCTGACGCGCGAGCGCTTCAATCGCCGCTCGTCGCTCTTCGCCGAGCGCTTCACCGCGACGTGGCTGATTTCGATCGGCGTCGTGATGGCGTTTGCCGTGTGGATCATGCTCTTCGCCTTCCGCGACGTGCCGTACAGCGGCGATCTCTGGTGGCAGTTCGCCTTCGACGAGCGCGCCCCGCGTGCGCTGCGCGCCACGCTCGCGGCGGCGGTGTTCGCGTCGGCGTTCGGCGTTTGGCAACTGCTGCGCCCGGCGGCGGGCCGCTTCGTGAAACCCGCGCCGCAGGATCTCGCCGATGCCGCGCGCATCTTCCGCGCGCAGGAACGCAGCGACGCCGGCCTCGCGATGATGGGCGACAAGAGCTTCCTCTTCTCCGAGTCGCGCGAAGCATTTCTGATGTACGCGAAGCATGGCCGCACGTGGGCCGCGCTTCACGATCCGGTCGGTCCGCGCCGCGAGTGGGCGGAACTGATCCGCAAATTCGTCGAGCTCGCGCACGCGCACAACGGCCGCGCGGCGTTCTATCAGGTCCGCGCCGATGCGCTGCCGCTCTATCTCGACGCCGGCCTCACGCTGATGAAGCTCGGCGAGGAAGCGCACGTCGCGCTCTCCGAATTCGATCTGAAGGGCTCGCACCGGTCGCATCTGCGCTATGCGCTCAAGCGCGGCGAGCGCGATGGCTTCGATACGGAAGTGATCGGGCCGGCGCACATCGCCGAAAGCATGCCGATGCTGCGCGCGATCTCCGACGACTGGCTCGAAAGCCGTTCCGCGCGCGAGAAGAGCTTCTCGGTCGCGGCGTTCAACGAGGAATACCTCGCGGCGCAGTCGGTGCTGCTCGTGCGCCAGCAGGGCGAGCCGGTCGCGTTCGTCACCTTCATGACGACCGACATGAACACCGAAGCGACCGTCGGCGTGATGCGCCATGTGTCGGCCGCGTCGCCTTATGCGATGGAGTATCTCTTCACCAAGCTCGCGCTGCATCTGAAGGAAGCGGGGTTCAAGTCGCTGTCGCTTGGTATTGCGCCGCTGTCGGGCATGGAACCGACGCCGCTGGCATCGCACTGGCATCGACTCGCGGGGCTCGTCTGGCGTTTCGGCGGCCGTTTCTACAACTTCCGCGGACTGCGCGGTTTCAAGAGCAAGTTCCAGCCGCGCTGGGAGCCGCGTTATCTGGCGGCGTCCGGTTCGGTCGGCGTATTTTTCACTTTGGCGGATCTTTCGCTCCTCGCGGGCGGTTGGCGTTCATGAAATTCCTTTGCAAGAAAGCGGCGGCGCTCGTGGTGGCCGCCGTCTGTGGTGTGTCGTTGTTCAACGCGGCGCATGCCGCCGAATCGATTCCCGGCGGACGTTACGGCCAGGTGACGCTCACGAAGCCCACCGGCGGCATGACCGGCTTCGTCGTGCTGTTCTCCGAGAAAAGCGGCTGGACGCCGGCCGATCAGGAAGCCGCCGATGCGCTCGCCGCCAAGGGCGCGATGGTGATCGGCGTCGATACGCCCCGTTACGCAGCGCGTCTCGTGGCCGACAAGACCGAGAAGTCCTGCCATAACCTCGTCGGCGATGCGGAGAACATGAGCCATCAGCTCGAACGCACCGTGCAGTCGAATCATTATTTCTCGCCGATTCTGGTCGGCACGGGGCAGGGCGCGACCGTCGCGGAAAGCTCGCTGAAGCAGGCGCCCGACAACACCGTCGCGGGCGCCGTGTCGCTCTCGGCCGACGCGCAACTCGACGCACGCTTCAAACCGTGCCCGCCGGACCCGACCATCATCCACGCGAAGGGTTTGCCCGGCTTCATGGAGCGCACGGCGCTGCAACCGGGTCAGACGAAGGCCGCCGCGCTCGTCGCGATGACGGCGCCGCGTCTGAAGAAAATCGAGCCCGCGACCGACAGCGACGTCTCCGATCTCCCGCTGATCGAACTGCGCGCCGCGCAACCGACCGATCTGCTCGCGATCGTCATTTCCGGCGACGGCGGCTGGCGCGATCTCGACAAGACGATGGCGCTCGCGCTGCAACGCGATGGCGTGTCGGTCATCGGCATCGACTCGCTGCGCTACTTCTGGAGCGAGAAGACGCCGCAGCAGACGGCCAATGACATCGCGCGCGTGATCCGCGCTTATAACGCGCGCTGGCATACGAGCCATGTGGCGCTCGTCGGCTATTCGTTCGGCGCGGACGTGATGCCGTTCGCGTACAACCGTCTGCCGGACGCGGTGCGCGAGCAGGTGTCGTATATCTCGCTGATGGGATTCTCGCCCGACGCGGATTTTCAGATCCGCGTCACGGGCTGGCTCGGCATGCACGCGAGCGAAAAGGCGCTCAAGGTGCGACCCGAATTCAACAAGCTGCCGCCGTCGATGGTGCAATGCATTTACGGCGAGAAGGAAGAGGACACGCTCTGCCCGCAACTGACGAAGACCGGCATCGAAGTGGTGAAGCTGCCGGGCGATCATCACTTCGGCGGTGACTACGACGCGCTCGCGCGTCGAATTCTCGCGGGCTGGCGCAAGCAGATCGCGGCGCGGCAAGGATAGTTCTCACACGCGTCTTCATTTGGCCGCTCGATCGTCCGATCGAGCGGCTTGTCAAATGCCACGTTCAATCAACGTGCGCGACCCGCATCACAACCTCACTTGAGCGGCCCGAGAAAATCCCGCTTGCCGATCGGCGCGCCGAGGTGGCGCAGGATGTCGTGCGTCGTGACGACGTGAAAATAGAAGTTCGGCAGCCCGAAGCCGAACAGATAATCGTCACCTGAAAACGACGGCGAAAAGTCCGGAAACTTCAACGTAACGGTGCGGGTCTCGCAGCCCGCAAACGAAGCCTTGTCGATGCTCTTCAGGAACGCGATCGTCTTCTCGATGCGCGCCTGCAGCGCTGGAAAACTGTCTTCGTCGTCCTCGAAGCGCGGTGCTTCGACGCCCGAAAGACGCGCCGCCGACAGTTTCGCCGTGTCGCTCGCGCGTTGAATCTGCGCGGCGAGCGGCAGCATGTCGGGGGCGAGGCGCGCGTTGATCACGTCGGCGTGGGCGAGGCCTTTTTCATCGGCGAAGGCGGCGCCTTTCTTCAGCAGATCCGCGCATACCTCGAGTCCGCGGATGAAGACGGGAATCGATGCGCGATACATCGTGAGAGACATGGAATTGTTCTCCTTGAGTTCTGGTTTCTACAGCGACAGGGGACACAAGCATAGCGCCGCGTACATTTGCCTGCTCGAACCGGCCGGAACGATTCACTGTGCGGCACGCCGCGCTTCCCACGCGCGCAGATCCGCCTCATAGCGCTCCAGTTCCTGTTGATACATGTCGAAGACGCACGGACTGCAACCGCTCTGGCAGCAGTCTTCCGGCAGCGGACGCTCGGGCGGCACCGGGCGCGGATCATCGGGGTGAATGGACGGATCATTCATCGCTTCATTGTGCATCGGCAACGCCTGACGGACGCGAGCGGCTAAACTTTGGCGGCGAATCGCGCTGCCCGCAATGCGATACTGCGCGCGGGGCGTCGATGCGCCCGTCATCACGTCGATCGGACCGGGGGACTCACGCGATGAATCACATCGTCAGCCTTGCGATCTCCGGCGCGCTTCTGAGCGCGTTGCTGGCCGGCTGCGTCGTGCCGCCGGAAACATCGGTCGGGCCCGGCCAGACAAGTCCGGTCGCGCAGAGCAACTGGAGCGCCGAGATCCGCCGCACGCAGGACGGCATTCCGCATATCCGCGCCGCCGATTGGGGCAGTCTCGGCTTCGGATTCGGCTACGCGCAGGCGCAGGACAATCTGTGCACGCTCGCGGACGGCTTCGTCACGTATCGCGGCGAGCGATCGGCCTGGTTCGGTCCGGATGCGCGCCCGCCAGCCACCGCGACCTTCGGTCAGCCGCGCAATATCGACGCGGATTTCTTCTTTCGTCTGGTCGGCGATCATGCGGCCGTCGAGCGTTCCCGTCAGGCGCAGCCCGCCGAACTGCGCAATCTGATCGATGGTTTCGCGAACGGCTACAACCGCTATCTCGCCGATCTGAACGCCGGCAGCTTTCCGAACGCGCACGCGGCATGTCGTGGCAAGCCGTGGGTCGACAAGATCAGCGCCGACGACATCTACCTGCGCCTGATCGCGGCCAATCTCGCGAGCGGCTCGGCGCGCTTCGTGACGCCAATCGCGATGGCGCATCCACCGAAACCGGCCACGACGGCGCCGCGCAGCGACACCGACGCGCCCGCGGTATCGGACACCGCGCAAACGGCGCTCGAATCGTTGCGCTTCTCCATCGGCGAGAATCCGGGCATCGGCAGCAACGCGCTCGCGTTCGGCGCGCCGATCACGCGCGACAAACGCAGCATTCTGTTCGGCAATCCGCACTGGTTCTGGCGCGGCCCCGACCGTTTCTATCAGGCGCAACTGACGATTCCCGGCCAGTTGAACGTGGCGGGCGTGTCGTTTCTCGGCGTGCCGCTGATCGTGCTCGGCTTCAACGAGAACATTGCGTGGACGCACACGGTGTCGAGCGCGCGGCGCTTCGGTATCTTCCAGTTGACGCTCGATCCCGCCGATCCGACGCGTTATCTCGTCGATGGCCAGAGCGAAGCGATGACGCCCGTGCCGCTCACGGTGCGTTCGCGCCGCGCCGACGGCACCTACGAATCGGTGTCGCGCACGCTGTACAGGACGCGCTTCGGTCCGGTGGTCGATCTGTCGCCGATGGCGCAGGGACTCGGCTGGAGCGCACAGCGCGCGTATGCGCTCGCGGACGTGAACATCGACAACACGCGCTCGTTCCAGAACTTCTTCGCGTGGAATCAGGCGCGCTCGCTCGCCGATTTCATGACGATCCAGAAGCGCTACGCCGCGATGCCGTGGGCGAACACCTTCGCGATCGGGCGCGGCGACGACCGTGTCTGGTTCGCCGACATCGGTCCGATCCCGAACGTGCCCGACGCGCTCGGCGAGGCGTGCACGACGCCGGCCGGCCGCGCGTTCGCGGCCCGCGTGCCGGGCGTGCCGTTTCTCGACGGCTCGAAGAGCGCGTGCGCATGGCGCGTCGATCCGGCGAGCGTGCAGCCGGGCACGCTGAGCGTCGAACAACTGCCGAACGCGACGCGTGGCGACTACGTCGGCAATTTCAACGACAGCTACTGGCTCACCAATGCGAATGCGCCGATGTCGGGCTATCCGCGCATCGCGGGCGCGACCGGCGTCGAGCAGTCGCTGCGCACGCGTTACGGGCATCTGCTCGCCGCGCGCCTGCAACGCGAGCGCGGCGGCGTGACACGCGAGGCGCTCGAATCGGCCGTGCTGGAGACGAACTCGATGTCCGAGCGGCTCTTCCGCAAGCCGCTGCTCGACGTGGTCTGCACGGTCAACGAAGCCGTCGGCCCGCTGCACGAGGCTTGCGAGGTCCTGCGCAACTGGAACGGCACCGCGGATATCGATGCGCGCGGCGCGAATCTCTGGGACGAGTTCTGGCTGCGCGCGACGCGTATCGCGCCGGAGCGCCTGTACGAGTCGGGCTTCGATCCGAACAAACCGCTCGGGACACCGGCAGGCTTCAATGCCGACAACCCCGCGGTGATTCAGGACTTGCGCCAGGCGCTGGGGGGCGCGGCGCTCGCGCTGAAGCTGAACGGCTTCGCGCTCGATTCGCGGCGCGGCGACATTCTCTACACGACGCGCAACGGCGCGCGCGTGCCGCTCTACGGCGGCTGCGACGAGGAAGGCTACTTCACGATCGTCTGCGCGCGTCGTCCGCTCGATTCGAAGGGTTATCCGATGGACATCAGCGGCCAGGGCGACAGCTACGTGCAGGTCGTCACCTTCGGCGAGAACGGCGTGGAAGCCGACACCATGCTCTCGCACGCCGAATCCGACGATCCGGCCTCGCCGCACTCGGGCGACGCCACGCGCGCGTTCGCGGCGAAGCGCTGGTTGCGCTTCCCGTTTTCCGATCAGGCGATCGATTCCGATCCAGCCGCGACGCGCGTCGTCGTTTCGGGAACGCGCGATGGCGCAGCGGGCACGCCCGCGCGCTAAAAAATCACGCAAATGGGGCAAACACGCGCCGCGGCCGCGCCAGCCGGGGGCAAAACGCGTCTATCATTGAAGTTTGTCTCGAATGGAAACACGGTCATGACTATCGGCGAAAGCACGCAACACGACGAAACGGTGCGGCTCGATTCCGCCGCGCTGCGCGAGTTCGTGGAGCGCAAATGGAACGACGAAATCGTGCCCGCGCTGACCGACTACATCGCCGTGCCCGCAAAGAGCCCGATGTTCGACAGCGACTGGGCGCGCCACGGATTTATCGAGCGCGTGGTCACGGATGCGGTCGACTGGATCAAGACGCAACCGGTGAAAGGTCTGACGGTCGAAATCGTGCGCCTGCCCGGGCGCACGCCGGTCATTTTCTTCGAAACGCCCGCCACGCGTAGCGGCAGCAACGAGACGGTCGTGCTGTATGGCCATCTGGACAAGCAGCCGGAGTTCGAAGGCTGGCGCAGCGACCTCGGTCCGTGGACGCCGAAGCTCGAAGACGACAAGCTCTACGGCCGCGGCGGCGCCGACGACGGCTACGCCACCTACGCCAGTATTACCGCGCTCGCGGCGCTGGACGCGCAGGGCGTCGAGCGGCCGCGCTGCGTGGGCATCATCGAGACGTGCGAGGAATCGGGCAGCTACGATCTTCTGCCTTACATCGACGCGTTGCGCGACCGGCTCGGCGACGTCGGCCTCGTGATCTGTCTCGATTCCGGCGCGGGCAACTACGACCAACTGTGGCTCACGACATCGCTGCGCGGTCTCGTCTCGGGCGATCTCGAAGTGCAGGTGCTGGACGAGGGCATTCACTCGGGCGGCTACGGCGGCATCGCGCCGTCGACGTTCCGTATCATGCGGCAACTGTTCGAGCGCCTCGAAGATTCGGGCACCGGCAATCTGCTGCCGGAAGGCTTCCACTGTCCGATCCCGATGCTGCGCCGGCGCGAAGCCGAAATGACCGCGCGCATCCTCGGTGACGATGTCTGGAAGAAGCTGCCGTGGAGTTGCGGCGCGGACGGCGGCAGCGTTCTGCCGACCACCACCGATCCTCGCGAAGCGCTCCTCAATTCCACATGGCGTCCGTCGCTTACGGTGACGGGCGCGTCGGGCCTGCCGCCGCTCGCGGATGCGGGCAACGTGCTTGCACCGCGCACGGCGTTCAAGCTGTCGCTGCGTTTGCCGCCGCTCGTCGACGCGGATAAGGCAGTCGTGAAGTTGCAGCGCCTGCTCGAAATGGATCCGCCGTACAACGCCAAGGTGACGTTCAAGCCCGAAGCGGGCGCCGCGACGGGCTGGAATGCGCCGGACCTCGCGCCTTGGCTGCGTTCGTCGTTGAACGAGGCATCGAAACGTCACTTCGGCGCGGATGTCGCTTACATCGGGCAGGGCGGCACGATTCCGCTGATGAACACGCTGAAGGAAGGATTTCCGCGTTCGCAGTTCATGGTGTGCGGCGTGCTCGGCCCGAAATCGAACGCGCACGGTCCGAACGAATTCCTCCACGTTCCGTATGCGAAGAAGCTGACGGCGTCGGTCGCGGAAGTGATTGCGGCGGCGCCCTGAGCTTCGGTCGCCGGTCGAAGTCATGGAAAGCCCGGTTCGACCGGGCTTTTTTGCGCGCCTTTTCAGCGATTTTGTAAAAACAAACTGGTAAGGCCAGTTGATCGTCTGTAAAGTGATAGGCCCGCGCGTGCTTCGAAAATCGAACGCGCGAGCCATTAACTACGGAGACGAGTGCCGCAATGAATGCATCCCCCACGTCCACCCCTTCCGCCACCGAACAGCGCATCGCCGCCGACACGCTGCACGCCTATGTCCGCGCGATCTGGGAATCAGCCGGCAGCGCGCCGCGCGAGGCGGAACTGGTCGCGGATCACCTCGTGATGTCAAATCTGTCGGGTCACGATTCGCACGGCGTCGGGATGATCCCGCGTTACGTCGCGTCGCTCGGCGAGGGCCAGTTGAAGCTCAACACGCACGCGGAAATCGTGCGCGATGCCGGCGCGGTGCTGACCATCGACGGCCGCAAGGGCTTCGGGCAAGTGGTCGCCTACGAAGCGATGGAGCACGGCATCGAGCGCGCGAAAAAGCTCGGCGTGTGCGCGGTGGGCTTGCGCAACGCGCATCACATCGGGCGTATCGGCCATTGGGCGGAGCAGTGTGCGAAGGCGGGGCTCGTGTCGTTCCATTTCGTGAATGTCGCGGGCGATCCGCTCGTCGCGCCCTTCGGGGGCATCGACCGGCGTTTCGGCACGAATCCGTTCTGCGCCGCCTATCCGCGCGACGGCAAAAGCCCGCTCGTGCTCGACTTCGCGACGGCCGGCATCGCTTACGGCAAGACGCGCGTCGCGTACAACAAGGGCGTGAAGGTCGCGCCGGGCATGCTGCTCGATCACGAAGGCAAGCCGACCATCGAACCGAAGGTGATGCACGAAGAGCCGTTCGGCTCGCTGACGGCGTTCGGGCTGCACAAGGGATCGGGCCTCGCCGCGCTGTGCGAGATTTTCGGCGGGGCGCTCTCGGGCGGCTATACGACGCACGAGGAGACGCTGGAGAAGTCGAGCGCGATCATCAACTGCATGACCTCGGTGATCGTCGATCCGAATGCCTTCGATGCGCCCGCCGCGCAGGCCGAAGCCGAAGCGTTCCTCGAATGGATGAAGGCCTCGCCGCGCGCCGAGGGCGTCGACGCGATCTACGCGCCGGGCGAGCCGGAAGAAGCGCGTCGCGCGGATCGCACGGCGAACGGCATCGCGATCGATCCGACAACGTGGAAGCAGATCCGCGATTCGGCAACGAAATCGGGCATGGCGGAAGCGGAAATCGAGAAGTTCGCGGCAGCGCTGAAGTAAGGCCTGAAGTCGCGTGCGCGGCAAATTGGTCAAGCCAGTTTGCCGCGCAGATCACGATTTGCGATCAGCGGACCATGTCCTTTTCGATCCATTCGATAACGGACGTGCGTTTCGGCTGCCAGCCGAGCACCTCGCGCGTGCGCTTGCTGCGCACGCGGCTATTCGAGCCGAGACCGTACGACGCCATTTCATAACCCCATTCCTCGATCGCTTCCTCGAGCGGCCAGTCTTCCGGACCGCGCAGATCGAGCGCGCGCGCCATCGCGGTGGTCATGTCGCGAAACTGCGCTTCGCCGCTTTCGACGAAGTAAAACGTGCCCGCTGGCGATTTTTCGAGCGCCAGACGGTAGATATCGACGACATCATCGATATGGACGTTCGACCAGATGTTCAGACCGCGCCCGACGTGACGCACGATGCCGCTCTTCTTCGCCTGACGCTCCAGCCGCGGCAACTGCACGCTCGTCGCATTCGGCACGGCACCGTGGCCGTAGATCAACGTGTTGCAGAGCACGGCCGAACGCACGCCGCGTTTGGCGGCGTCGAGCACGAGCGTGTCGATCGCCACGCGCGGCGCCTTGTCGGGCGTCGGTGCGGGCAGGTCGTCCTCGGAGTAGATTTTGTCCGATGCCTCGCCGCCCGACGCATCGCCGACGATGCTCGATCCGCTCGTATGCAGGAACGGCTTGTTCGTGCCTTCGAGCGCGCCGATCAGCGTCTCGACCGCGGCGCGATGATCGCTGCTCGCCGCATTGATGACGGCATCGGCGGCACGCGCTTCGGTGACCAGCAAGTCCGTGTCATCCAGACTACCGATCACCGGTTCGATATTCAGGTGCTTCAGGTCGTCGGCCTGTTCAGCGCGCCGGATGAGCCCGCGCACGCGATGACCGTCACGCGCGAGTCCCGCCGCGATTGACCCGCCGATAAAGCCGCCCGCGCCAGTAATGAAGATGTTCATGTTCGTGCTCCGTTGAATGGTCAAACTACGATGAGCACAGTATGAGGCGCTTCGACTTTCGCAAAAACGGTGATAGTCTCAAATGAAACTTGACTCGAAATCAACAATCCACCGACTGAGTTTTCCTACACCCGAACCGACGATGCCACCGATCGAAACCATCAACGCTCCCGGTCTGCCGATTCCGGCGGGACATTACAGCCACGCGACACGCGCCGGCAATCTCGTCTGCGTGTCCGGCCAGTTGCCGATCCGCCCGGACGGCACGCATACCGGCGACCTGCCATTCGAAGAGCAGGCCGAACAGACGCTATCCAATCTGCGCACCGTGCTCGAAGCGGCGGGCGCGAGTCTCGCGGACTGCATCGAAGTGACCGTGTATCTCGTCGGCGTCGAACACTGGAAGGCGTTCAACGAGATATACGCGCGCCACTTCGGCGCGTGGAAGCCGGCGCGCGCCGTCGTGCCGGTCGGCGCGCTGCACTATGGCTATTTGCTGGAGATCTCCGCGCGCGCCTGGATCGAGCGCGGCTAGCCGTTACGCGAGGTCCAGCGACTTCGTCAGGTCGCCGAGCGGCGTCTGGCCGTTCGCGGCGAACGCGCGATCCCGCGCGGCCACGCCGTCGAGCGGCGGCAGATCGTGCACGCGCGAGATGAAGCGCAGGATCGAGTTCGTGTCATACGCGGTGTGATCGACGTAGCCCTTCTTCGCGAACGGCGAGATCACGAGCGCCGGAATGCGCGAACCCGGCCCCCAGCGATCGCCCTTCGGCGGCGAAACGTGGTCCCACCAGCCGCCGTTCTCGTCGACGGTGACGATCACGACCGTGTTGTCCCACTGCGGCCCGCGCCGGATGTGCTCGATCACGTTCGAGATATGCCGGTCGCCCGACGCGACGTCCGCATAGCCCGCATGCATGTTGAGATTGCCCTGCGGCTTGTAAAACGTAACGGCGGGCAGTCGGCCCGCGTCGATGTCGGCGAGCAGCTTGTTCGTCGATGGATCGTCGCCCAGGCCCGCGTCGCGCAGATGCTGCACGCGCGCCGCGCTGCCCGGTGCGTAGTTCGCGAAGTAATTGAACGGCTGATGGTGATACTGGAAATCCGGCACCATGCCGGTATCGCGATGCTCCAGCGCGTATTGCCAGGCGCCGCTGTACCAAGCCCAATCGATATTCTTGTCCGACAGACGGTCGCCGATGGTCGCGTAAGTCTGCGGCGGCAGCACGAGCGCGTTCGACCGGTCCGCGTAACGCGGATCGCCGCCCTGCGGGGGCGGCACATTGCTCGGCTGATAGGGCGGGAACATGGTGTTGACCGCGTAACCGTCGGCGGTGAGAGCGCCGTCGCGCACGAATTTCGGGGGGCCTTCGAGCGCGGATTTCGGTGAATCCGGCGCAAGTTTCAGACGCGAGCCCGTGGGATCGTCGCCTTCGATGACCGCGAGCAGTTTGGCCGCCGGACTGCCTTTGGCATCCGGATAGAAGGGCGCTTGCGCGGAAATCAGGAAAATATGGTTCAGCCATGAGCCGCCGAACGCCGACATGAAGAAGTTGTCGCAGAGCGTGTATTGCTGCGCGAGTCCCCACAGCCTCAGCGTGTCAGGCGAGTTCTGGTAGTGGCCCATCACGAGGCCGCCCGAGTCGCCCCACGCCGCGAACTGATTGTTGCGGCCAGCGTTGATCTGCATCTGGTTCTGATAGAACCGGTGCACCAGATCCCGCGTGATGACCGAATTGGGAAGCGGCGCGCCGCTCGCGTCCATGATCTGGAAGGGCGCGTTGCTCAGATCGGTGATCTGCTGCTCGGTAATCGCAAAGCGCTTGCCGCCTACTTCCTGCGCCTGCGGCACGAGCCCGCCCCAGATCTTCGGCAGCGTGGGCATGGGCGTGAGGCCGTCGCGATCGAGCTGCGTGTAATGCGATGCGGGCACCGCCGAGAGCGGATATTGCACGCCCGGATAGTTGCCGTAGAGATTCGTGAAGCTGCGATTCTCCGCGTAAATCACGACAATGTGCTGAACCTTCGCCGCGAGCGTGCGGTCGAGTGCAACATCGGCTGCGGTTTTGGGGGTGGTCGGCTTGTTTTCGAACAGATTGCATCCGCCGAGCGACAGCCCTGCGAGACCCACCCCCGCCGCAAGCAGCCGCCGCCGCGCGGGGTCCGCCGGTGCGTCGCCGGCCGGGGTGTCAATGCTGGAGGGAAGCTCATGCTGCGGATGGTCCTTCTCATTCATCGCCTGACTCCTCGTGAACATGCCGCGCACGTCCGATGACGCGCGCCTGCATTATCGACGCCGAAAGATGACGCGCCCATTACCCGGCGCCCCGACTTTGCCGCGTTGCTACGCGCGGCTCAACTGAGTGGGGATGATGCCGTATCGCCCCGCCGTGCGAAACCCGGCCGAACGGCATAGGCAAAAAACAGCAATGTCGTGCGAATCGGCCTATGTCTTTCAGCCGACTGGAAAGCGTGAACGAGCGTGACTAACATCAACTGAATACGAGCTTTGCTCCGACAAGAACGAGTGTCGCGGCGAGCACGTGGCGCAGCAGCGCTTCCGGCGCCCTGGAGGACAGCATGCTGCCGATGGCAATGCCCGGAATCGAACCCACGAGGAGCGAGGCGAGCAGGTTCCAGTCGACCGAGCCGAGCATCCAGTGGCCAGCGCCGGCAATCAAGGTGAGCGGCACGGCGTGCGCCACGTCGGAGCCGACTATGCGAACCGTCGCGAGACGCGGATACAACAGGAGCAGCACGGTCACGCCGATCGCGCCCGCGCCCACGGACGTGATCGAAACCAGCACGCCGAGAATCGCGCCGGTGAAGACCGTCCAGGCCGCGGTGCGCACAGGGTGTTCGGGGCGGCCATGTCCTTTCTTGTACGCGAAGCGCGCGAGTTGCGGCCGAAAGACCAGCGAAATAGCGGTGATGAGGAGCGCCGTGCCGAGTATCAACTGGATGAGCCGCGCGGTGCCGGGCGATGCAATGCCGTGCGAGTGCAGGAAAAACAGTGTGATGGCCGCCGCCGGCACGCTGCCCGCCGCGAGACGGCCGGTGATGCGCCAGTCGACCGAGCCCTTGATGCCGTGCACGAGCGTACCGGCGGTCTTGGTCGCGGCCGCGTATAGCAGATCGGTGCCGACGGCGGTCGCCGGATGGATGCCGAACAGCAGGACGAGCAGCGGCGTCATCAAAGAGCCGCCGCCCACGCCCGTCAGGCCAACCAGGAAGCCCACCGCCAGCCCTGAGGCAGAATAAAGTAAGTCGATATGCGGAAATGACATTGCGCGCGGAGAACCCGTCAGGCGTGGTTGGGTCGAAAAACCGTCGATGATAGCGGGTAAGTGGCTCACTTGCTGCACGAGAGCACTGCTCGGCCGAGCGATTGCGTCATCCCGGGAGCTTCGAGCGCGTTCCCCGAGCGGCTCAGAAAAACCCTTCAGATTACTTTCAGGAAGGTGCAATGAATACACAGGAACAGTCGCAAGAGCAGCAACGACAGCAACAACAAGCGCAGGAGTCGCAGCCGCGACTCGCGGACGAAGCGTTCATCCCCACCGAGCATGCCAACATGCCGAGCGAACGCCAGTTCGTTCTTAAATCCGGCAACACATTCGCCGTCTACGATGCGAACGGCGACATTCGCGGTGGCGACGACGGCCTCTTTGTCAACGACACGCGGGTGCTCTCGGAACTCGTGCTGACATTCGGCGGGCGCGCGCCGTCGCTGCTTTCCGGGAGCGTATCGAGCGATAACGCCGTATTCACGGCGCATCTGACCAACCGTCCGCTGCCACCGATCGGCGGGGCCCATACGCCGGAGGGCGTGATCCACGTCGAGCGCAAGCGTGTGCTCTCGGGACACGTGCTGCACGAGAGCATCGTGCTGACGAACTACGGCACGGAGCCGTCCACCGTGCCGCTTTCGATCTCCTTCGCGGCGGATTTTCTCGATATGTTCGAGGTGCGCGGCGCGAAACGCGGCAAGCGCGGCACTTTGCGTGCGCCCGCGATCGAGAACGGCGAAGTCGTGTTGCGCTATGTCGGCCTGGACGAAGTGGAGCGCACGGCGCGCATCCAGTTCACGCCCGCACCGGACGTGCTGTCGCCCACGCGCGCCGATTACGCGTTGCATATCCAGTCGGAAACCGCGATCTCCGTGTATCTGTCGGTGACGGCAGTGACGCACGCGCTCTCGGACGCCAGCGAGGAGAGCAAGCGCAACGCCGCTGAAGCCGCCGAATGCGCGCCCGAATCGGGGCGTCCGGCGATCCGCGAGGCGCTCGTCGAGGCGCATCGCCGCATGCGCGACAGACGCCGCGCGAGCGCGCGCGTGCGTTCGAGCAATCCGCTTTTCAGCGAATGGATCGACCGTTCGCTCGCCGATCTCGGCCTGCTCACCACCGATCTCGAAACCGGC
Organism: Caballeronia jiangsuensis; assembly: GCF_046030135.1. Taxonomy (NCBI): domain Bacteria; kingdom Pseudomonadati; phylum Pseudomonadota; class Betaproteobacteria; order Burkholderiales; family Burkholderiaceae; genus Caballeronia; species Caballeronia jiangsuensis. The sequence continues at coordinate 33,917 of NZ_JAQQDB010000050.1, read as the reverse complement.
CCTTATCCGTACGCGGGCATTCCGTGGTTCTCGACGGCATTCGGCCGCGACGCGATCATCACGTCGCTGCAAATGCTCTGGCTGCATCCGACGCTCGCGCGCGGTGTGCTGCGCTTCCTCGCCGCTCATCAGGCACGCGAGGACTCGGCGTTCCGCGATGCCGAAATCGGCAAGATCATGCACGAGACGCGCAAGAGCGAGATGGCCGCGACCGGCGAGGTGCCGTTCGCGCTGTATTACGGCGGCGTGGACAGCACGCCGCTCTTCATCGTGCTGGCGGGCGCCTATGCCGAACGCACCGGCGACAGTGCGCTGATCGACGAAATCTGGCCGTCGTTGCAGCTCGCGGCCCAATGGGTCGCCCGCCATTGCGACAAGAATCCGCACGGCCTGCTCGACTATCAGCGCGCATCGGAGCACGGTCTCGCGAATCAGGGCTGGAAGGACAGTCAGGATTCCGTGTTCCATGCGGACGGGAAATTTCCGGTCGGTCCGATCTCGCTCGTCGAAGTGCAGGGTTATGCATCGACGGCCTTCTCCACGATGGCGCGCCTCGCCCGCGAACGCGGCGAAGACGAAAGTGCGTCCGACTACGAGCGCCGGGCGCGTCACATTCGCGAGCGTGTCGAGGAAATGTACTGGATGCCGGAGATGGACTTCTACGGCATCGCGCTCGACGGGAAGGGCGAACTGTGCCGCGTGCTGTCGTCGAATGCGGGACATCTGCTTGCGTTCGATCTCGTCGAACGCAAGCGCGGCGAGGCCGTCGCGCGGCAGCTCGAATCCACGCTCTTTCATACCGGCTGGGGCGTGCGCACGCTGGCGGCGGGGCAACCGCGCTTCAATCCGATGTCGTATCACAACGGCTCCGTATGGCCGCACGACACCGCATTGTGCGCACGCGGTCTCGCGCGTTACGGCGACCGTAGCGCGGCCGTGGGGCTGCTGCAATCGTTGTTCGAAGCCGCGGTCACTTTCGACATGCGTCTGCCGGAGCTCTTCTGCGGATTCACGCGTCAGCGCGGCGAACGGCCAATCGCGTATCCGGTCGCGTGTCTGCCTCAGGCGTGGGCGGCGGGCGCGCCTTTCATGGTTCTGGAAGCATGTCTGGGCATGACCGTCGATGCGGTGAACGATGAAGTGCGCATCGACAGGCCGGCGTTGCCCGAAGGCATCGACTGGCTGGAAATCGGCGATCTGCGCCTTGGCGACAAGACCGCGACGATCACGTTCCGGCGCGTCGGCGGGCAGGTGATTCCGTCGGTGGAAGGAGATGTGCGCGTGGTTGCGGTGCTTTGATGCAGGAAGCGCACAGCGCCACGGTGGCGCTGTGCGTGTGATGCGCGCTTAAACGGCCACGCTGCCGACGTAGTTCTCGGCAAGCGCGGTCGCGGCCGCGCGGGACGTCGTCACGTGTTCCAGTTCGGCCACCTGCAGACGCTGCTCGAAAGGCGACGTGTCGTCGAGCTTGTGCAGCATGCGCGTCATCCACCACGAGAAATGCTCGGCGCGCCAGACGCGCTTCAGCGCCGTCTCCGTGTAGCGCGCAAGCTTCTCGGTGCCGCCTTCCTTGTAGAAGTCGTCGAGCGCGGCGTTCAGCACGCGCACGTCCGACACCGCGAGATTCAGGCCCTTCGCGCCGGTCGGCGGCACGATGTGCGCGGCGTCGCCCGCGAGGAAGAGCTTGCCCGACTGCATCGGCGTGGACACGAAACTGCGCATGCCGACAATGTTCTTCTGGAAGATCTTGCCTTCGGTGATCTGCCAGCCATCGGCGCTATCGACGCGTGCGTGCAGTTCGGCCCAGATACGGTCGTCGGACCAGCCGTCGACCGTATCCTTCGGATCGCACTGGAAGTACATGCGCTGCACGCCCGGCGAGCGCGTGCTGATGAGCGCGAAGCCGCGATCGTGGCGTGCGTAGATGAGCTCGTCGGAGGAGGGCGGCGCTTCAACCAGAATGCCGAACCAGCCGAACGGATAGATGCGCTGATAGTCCTGCCGGACCGCCTCGGGAATCGACTGGCGCGCGACGCCCTGCGAGCCGTCGCAGCCGATGATGAAGTCGCATTCCAGTTCTTCGTCCCGGCCTTCGTGCTGATACTTGATGCGCGGTTTGCGATCGCTGCCTTCCTGAAAGTCGTGCAGCGACACGTTCGATACGTTGAACTTCAACGCACCGTTCGCCGCGAGCCGGGCCGCGACCAGATCCTTGATGACTTCGTGCTGTGCATAGACCGTGATCGAATGCCCGGTCAGCTCCGTCAGCGCGATACGGCGGCGCTGACCTTCGAACGCGAGCTCGAAACCATGATGCAGCGCGCCTTCGGCCTGCATGCGCGCGCCGAGACCGGCCTGATTGAGCGTGTCCATCGTGCCTTGTTCGAGCACGCCGGCGCGAATCGTCGATTCGATGGCGTTCTGGCTGCGCGCTTCGAGCACGACGGATTCGATGCCGCGCAGATGCAGCAGATGAGAGAGAAGAAGCCCGGCGGGGCCCGCGCCGATGATGCCGACCTGAGTACGCATGTTGTCTCCGTGAGGCAGTGGTGATGTTGTGCGTACAGTGTCGGCAGAGCGGCCTTATGCCGCAACGCGATACGGAGGATACGGTCTATCTAATTTTGAGATAAAGGCCCGAAAATGGCCTGAAAACGGATGAACTGCGGGTAAATCCCTACGGCGTGCGGACGCAACCAGGCCGCCCGCACGTCACGCAGGGTTACTCGGCTGACTCTTCCTTCAACTGATTGCGCCGATATTCGCCCTGCCGGGTGAGCATCCAGCCCGGATATTCCGCGGGCAAGTGGCTAACTTCGTCGAGTGCCGCGAGCTCGTCCTCATTGAGCCGGACTTTGGTGGCCGCGATATTGTCGTCGAGCTGTTCGATGCGTTTCGCGCCGATGATCACGCTCGACACCACCTTCTGATGCAGCAGCCACGCGAGCGCGATCTGCGCGACCGACACGCCCTTGGCCTCGGCCATGCGCCGCATTACGTCGACGCAGTCATACGCGCGCTCGACATTGACCGGCGGGAAGTCGAACTTGGTGCGCCGGCTGCCTTCTTCCTTCGCGCCGTCGCGCGTGAACTTGCCCGAAAGCAGGCCGCCCGCGAGCGGACTCCACACCATCAATCCGACGCTTTCGCTCTGCAGCAGCGGCACGATTTCACGTTCGAGATCGCGGCCCGCGATCGTGTAATACGCCTGCAGCGATTCGAAGCGCGCGAGCCCGAGCCGCTCCGAGATGCCGAGCGCCTTCATGATTTGCCACGCAGCCCAGTTCGACACGCCGATGTAGCGCACATGCCCGTGCTGCACGAGATTGTCGAGCGCGCGCAGCGTTTCCTCGATCGGCGTCGCCGGATCGAATCCGTGAATCTGGTACAGGTCCACGTGATCCAGTTGCAGCCGCTTCAGGCTGGCTTTCACCCCGTCGATGATGTGATAGCGCGACGCGCCGCGCGAATTCGTGCCCTTCGTTCCGGTCTCGCCGAGAATTTTCGTCGCGACGACGACGTTTTCGCGCGGCACCTTCAGATTCTTCAGCGCCTGACCGGTGATGATTTCCGACTGGCCGTCGGCGTAGACGTCGGCGGTGTCGATGAAATTGATGCCCGCGTCGAGCGAGCGGCCGATCAGCTTGTCCGCGTCCGCCTGTTGCAACTGGCCGATGTTGTCCCAGATCCCGCCCGTCCCGCCGCCGAAGGTCATCGTGCCCAAGCACAGTTCAGAGACGAAAAGACCGGTATTGCCGAATTTCCTGTAGCGCATGGTTGCTCCCGATTGACTGGAAAGGCGCGGCATCGCTCGACCCGAGCGAACGATCCGGCCGGCAATGCAGTATCGTCCCGGCGCGCGGCGGGTCCATAGCCTGATCCTGTTCAATCCTTGCCTGTTCCTGCAAACGCTGGGGTGGGCCGCGAGCAATCCCGCGCCCGCGCGAGTAAGCTAGTCAGACTTCCTCTCATCCGAAAATCGTCCTTTAATCATGGCTCTGAACGACACGCCCGGCCTCGCCGGAAAAGACAGTCACGACCAGGCAAAGGAAATACGCCACGACGGCGCGCCCGACCCGGGGCTGGATCAGGCGCGGCTGGATCTCGTCGCGCTGCTCGATCGCTTCACCGCCGGTTGCGAAGGCTCGGTCGAAACGCCGGTGCCGGGGTTGGCGCTGCATCGGATCATGAATCCGGGCGGGCCGAAGCACGGCATCCAGACGCCCGCGCTCGCGCTGATCGCGCAGGGCAGCAAGCGTCTCATGGTCGGCGACGAAGTCTATATCTACGATCCGATGCATTACCTGGTGTCGTCGGTGGATCTGCCCGTGTGCGGACAGGTGTCGGTTGCGAGCGAGTCGGAGCCGTATCTCGGCATGCGGCTCGAACTCGATGTGGAGGAAATCACGTCGCTGATCCAGGACGAGAACCTGCCGCCCGCGATGTCGGCCGACGCGTCGCGCGGTCTCTACGTGAACCGCCTCGGCAACTCGATGCTCGACGCCGTGCTGCGGCTCCTGCGCCTCGTCGATACGCCCGAGGACGTGCCGATCCTGGCGCCCCTCGTGAAGCGCGAGATTCTCTATCGCCTGCTGATGAACGGCTCGGGCGCGCGCCTGCGGCAGATCGCGCTGCAGGACAGCCAGACGCAGCGCATCGCGAAGGCCATCCAGTTGCTGCGCCAGCATTTCGACCAGCCGTTGCGCGTCGAGGATATCGCGCGGGACGTGCACATGAGCGTGTCCTCGCTGCATCATCATTTCAAGGCTGTCACCGCGATGAGCCCGCTGCAATATCAGAAGCAGTTGCGGCTCCAGGAGGCGCGCCGCCTGATGATGCTCGATATCGTCGATGCCGCCACGGCCGCGCATCGCGTGGGCTATGAAAGCGCCTCGCAGTTCAGCCGCGAATACAGCCGGCTCTTCGGCGCGCCGCCGTTGCGCGACACCCGCCGCTGGCGCGACGCGACCGCCGCCGCTGTCGGCGCCTGAACGCGGTTTTCACAGTCCGGGCGACGAAATTTCGATGAACCTCTGGCAAGGCGCGCGCGAATGGTCTTGAATGGATTGCCGACTGGCGATGCGACGGCGCTGCCGCATCGATTTATTTCATCGTCCGCGGAATAGTGCAGCGCTTCCGAACGTTCTACGGATACTTCTACAAAAAAGGAAAGATGAAATGAAGAAGCGCATCCAGATGTTCGCCGCTGCCGCAACAGTCGCCACCGCTTTCGCTTCACTTGCTTCATCCGCGTATGCTGCGGCGCCGAAAGAAGCGAACGGCATGTTCGTCGATGAAAACGGCATGACGCTCTATACCTTCGACAAGGACACCAAAGGCGGCGCGAGCGCCTGCACCGGCGGCTGCGCGCAGGCGTGGCCGGCGGCGATGGCGACCGACGCCGACAAGGCGAGCGGCAAATGGACCACGGAAGCCGCCGACGGCGGCAAGCAGTGGGCCTACGACGGCAAGCGCGTTTATCGCTTCGCGAAGGACACGAAGCCCGGCGACAAGAACGGGGATAATTTCCGCGATGTCTGGCACGTCGTGAAGCCCTGAGCTTCTTCGGACGCGCAGTCTGAAAGACACATCGCGAGAGGCGGGTTCGCGGAATAAATCGGTGAGCCCGCCGGTCTATGAAATCAAGGGTAACGATCATGAAACGAACGATCGGAGTGACGGCGCTCCTGATCGCGCTCGGTCTCGCACTCGGCGCGGCGGGTTGTGCGAGCGGCACGCAAAGTGCGCCGAATTCGTCGGGCGCGCCGAGCGGGCCGGCCGGAGGAGGCAGCTACTGATGTCGAACGCCTCTCACGGTTGCGTCAGGCACGCGGGCGTACGGCCTTGAGCTTCGAGAGCGATCTTCTCGCGCTGCTGCCGCAGTTGCGCCGATACGCGCGCGCGCTGACGGGCGACCGCGCCTGGGCCGACGATCTCGTGCAGGACGCGACCGAGCGTGCGCTCAATCGCGCCAAATCGTTCCATCAAGGCACGAACCTGCGCGCGTGGCTGTTCACGATCATGCGCAACCTGTATATCGACCAGTTGCGCGGGCGTCGCGATATCGCCGTCGACGATGAAACCGCGCCCTGGCGGCAGATGGCCGCGCCGCGAGGCGAAGTCGATGGCCTCGTGCTGCGCGACGTGCAGCGCGCGCTTTATTGTCTGCCGGTCGAGCAGCGTGAAGTGATGCTGCTCGTGTGCGTCGAGGAAATGAGTTATCAGGAGGCATCCGTGGTGTTGAACGTGCCGACCGGAACCGTGATGTCGCGCTTGTCGAGAGCGCGGGAGCATATGCGCGTTCTGCTCGGCGAAGAACCCGGCCGCAAGACGTCGCCGTCGTCACTGAAAGTGGTGAGCCGATCATGACCAGCCAAGACCGTCCGTTCGAAGGCGGCGACCGTATGGGTCCCCCCAAACCCGATCGCGATCTGCAGGCGCTGTCCGCCTTCATCGACGACGAACTGCACGGCGACGAACGCGACGCCGTTGCTGAACACATCGCGAGCGATCCCGCGAGCGAGGCCACTGTTGCCGCTTATCGCGCGCAGGACAATGCGCTGCGCGCGCTCTTCGCCGATCAGAGCGAGCCGCAGGTCGTACGCTTGCGGCCGCGCGCGCGCGAGCGTTATCTGATCGCGGCGTGCTTTCTGGTCGTCGGGGTTGCGTGCGGATTCCTGATGCACATGCTACTGCCCGCGATCGGCGAGAGTCCGCGTTTCGCGGAGCGCGCGGATATCGCCTACGCCGTGTACGCGCCCGAGCAGCGGCACGCGGTGGAGGTGGCGGCGTCGCAACAGGATCATCTCGTGACGTGGCTGTCGAAGCGGCTGAATCGCGCAGTGACGATTCCGTCGCTGGCCGAATACGGCTTTCAGCTCGTGGGCGGCCGCCTGTTGCCCGACGAGGAAGGCCCGGCCGCGCAGTTTATGTATCAGAACGCAGCGGGCGAGCGGCTCACGCTCTACATGACGACGGCGACGATCCGGCGCAACGACAGCAAGATCAGAACGCTCAAGGACGGGCAGCGCACGACGTTCTATTGGGCGTGGGATCGCGTCGGCTATGCGCTCTCGGGTCAGATCGGCCAGGAAAAGCTGCAGGCGATCGCTTATGACACATGCAAGGAACTGGGCGGCGATCCGAAGAACTGGTGAACCGGCGATCAAAAGAGAAGGCCGCAGCGATCGATTTCGCTGCGGCCTTTTTCACGCGTGAAGCGGCTTAGTAGTAACGATGCGGCGGCGGCGCGACATGATGATGGCGCTCCCATTCCTGGCGCTGCCAGTAACGATGACCGTCCCAGTAACGCTCGCCGTGCCAGCCCACCGACACACGATGCGGCGGATTGTGATGCATGTCGGCGGAGGCGACATTAGTGAGACCCATGCCGAGTGCGGCAGCCAGGGAAGCGATAAGCAGGCTCTTCTTCGTCTTGTTCATCATGATGTTGGCTCCTTGATCGTTTGCTTGCAGTCGAAACCGCGAGTCAGGAGGTAGCAGTTTCGCAATAGTTCAGTGCGTGTTGCGCGAGAGTCAATCGCGGTAGTAATCGTGATGATGGTGATACCCGCCACCGTCCGGCACGACGATGCAGCCCGAGAGCGCGCTACTCAACAACACGCCCAGCGCTGCAAGGATCGCTAGCTTCTTCATTGGTTTCTCCCTGTGAATCCATGGAAACCAATTTAGCGGTTCGCAAAATGACAAGCCGTGTTCGTTTGTAAGCAAACGTGTAATCTGAAATATTTGCGACGGGCGGCTGTAAAGGCACGGCGTCGGGCGTCTCGGCGTTGCATGCGGACGCACGACGCGTTATCCTGAACTCCGATTCGGAATGTCGGAGTGAATATGTCTCACATCAGCACGGGCGTCGAGTACGCGCTGCACTGCATGCTCTATCTCGCGGAGCCACCGCACGGCGTGCGCGAGGCGAGCGTGCGCGATCTCGCGGAATTGCAGGGCGTGCCCGCGGAGTACGTCGCGAAGCTCTTCACGAAGCTGCACAAGGCGGGACTCGTCGTCGCGACGGAAGGTGCGCGCGGCGGCTTTGCGCTTGCGCGCCCGTCGAGCGAAATCAGCGTGCTCGATGTCGTGGATGCGATCGACGGCGACAAGCCGCTCTTCGATTGCAGGGAGATTCGGGCGCGCTGCGCGGTGTTCGGCGACGACGCGCCGCCCTGGGCGACGAGCGGCGTGTGCGCCGTCCATGCGGTGATGAAGAACGCGGAGAAGCGCATGCGCGAGGCGCTCGCGGCGGATCGGTTAGCGGATCTCGCGGGCCGCGTGCATGCCAAGGCGCCGCGCAGGTTCGGGCCGCAAGTCGTCAAGTGGCTCGACGAGCGCACCAGCCAGCGGCGCGCGGCGAAAAGCTAAAGCCGAGCGAACTCAGCGAACGATCTTCGGCTTCATGTTCGGCGTGAGTGAAACGCCGACCACGCGACCATCGCGCACGCCGCAACGGCTGTCCATGCGCGTCCATTGCGCCTTGCCGCGCGCCTTCGCGAACGCGCGCATCACGATGATCTTGTCGACCGGAATCGGGTCGCCGACACTGAAGATCGGAGTATCGTCGTCGATTGTCGCCGAGAGCACGCGGCGGTCGGGCACGATGAGCGTGTCGTACTTCGGCGCGTTCTCCACCCAGCGGTCGAATGCAGCGACGCATTGCGCGACGGCGTCGGGTACGTGGAGCTTCGTCAGATACGAATAATCTTCGGGCAGGTCCGGCGTTTCCTGCGCCTGGACGAGCTGAAACATCGACGCCGACAGCGCGAGCGCGAGCAATGCGGGAGCGAGAATGGTCTTCATGCGATGGGCGATGGAAAGGGGCGTTCGGGCAGAGCGCGGATCGCGTGAACGGCGCTGTGAGTGCGATGCGCGCGCCTGCGCAGGAATGGCGCGGAGTATACCGTGTGAAGTTTTGTGACGTCGAGCGTATCGCGCATTTCGAATGCTGATCGAAAGCATTGCGCGGCGCGTTGTATCCTTCGATGGGGACGAACACAACACACCGACGAGGTACGCGATGAAAGCAGCGCGGTGGTCGCAACAGGACGGAACAGGGCTCGAGCATCTCGTTCTGAACGAGGCGCAGGATGGCATCGTGATCGAGAGCGCGGTCGTGGGCGAGGACGAGACGCATGCCTTCGGCCTCGTCTATCGCATCGAATGCGATGCGCGCTGGCAAGTTACGCGTCTCGCGCTGAAGCTCGCGGGCGGCGCAGCGCTCGATCTGCATCGCAGAGACGGCAACAACGGTGACGCGCATGTGTGGACCGACGCGAACGGCGAGGCGCAAGAGCGACTTCACGGCTGCATCGACGTGGACATCACCGCGACACCGTTCACCAATACGCTGCCGATTCGCCGTCTGCAACTCGCGCGCGGCGAGCGCCGCGTGATCCGCGTCGTCTACGTGCGCGTGCCGGAGTTGAGCGTGAGCGCGGTCGAGCAGGCGTACACGTGCCTCGAGCCGAATCATCGCTATCGTTACGAAGGGCTCGACACGGGCTTTACGGCCGATATCACCGTCGACGAAAGCGGCCTCGTGCTCGACTATCCCGGACTCTACAAGCGCGTCGCGTAATAATGCGGTTCATTGCTTGACCTGATCCGAGATCCGAACGATGAACGATACGACTTCACCCCGTCTTACGAGCCTTTCCCACGGCGGCGGCTGCGGCTGCAAGATCGCGCCCGGCGTGCTGGCCGACTTGCTCAAGCGCGCCACGCCGTTGCCGGCGTTTCCCGATCTGCTCGTCGGCAACGATACCGCCGACGATGCCGCCGTCTACAAGCTCAACGACGAGCAGGCGATCGTCGCGACGACCGATTTCTTCATGCCGATCGTCGACGATCCGTTCGACTTCGGCCGCATCGCCGCGACCAACGCGCTTTCCGATGTCTACGCGATGGGCGGCAAGCCGATTCTCGCGCTCGCGCTCGTCGGCATGCCGATCAACGTGTTGCCGCATGAAGTCATCGCGCAAGTGCTGAAAGGCGGCGAAGCGGTCTGCGCGGAAGCGGGCATTCCGGTCGCGGGCGGCCATTCGATCGATTCCGTCGAGCCGATCTACGGACTCGCCGCGCTCGGCATCGTGCATCCGTCGCGCGTGAAGCGCAACGCGGCCGCGCGCGCGGGCGACGTCCTTGTGCTCGGCAAGCCGCTCGGCGTCGGCGTGCTGTCGGCCGCGCTGAAGAAGGACAAGCTCGATGCCGCCGGCTACAAGGCGATGATCGACGCGACGACCAAGCTCAACCGCCCCGGCGCCGATCTCGCGCAGCTCGACGGCGTCCATGCGCTCACCGACGTCACCGGCTTCGGCCTGCTCGGTCACACGCTCGAACTCGCACGCGGCGCGAAGCTCACGGCGCGCATCCGCTACGCGGACCTGCCGTGGTTGCCGCAGGTGCGCGAGTTCGTGCGCGCGGGCATTTTCACGGGCGCGTCGGGACGCAACTGGAACGCATACGGCGGTGAAATCACGTTGAACATCGAAGGCGACGAGGCCCGCACCTTGCTCACCGATCCGCAAACCTCGGGCGGCCTGCTCGTGTCGTGCGCGCCGGAAGCGGTGAACGACGTGCTCGCGATCTTCCGCGCGGACGGCTTCGACGATGCGACGGTCATCGGTGAAATGGTGGACGGCGCAGGCCGCGTCGACGTGATCTGAACCAATGAAAAAGAGCGCATGAAGGAAGAATCCCCGAAAGCCATTTTCTACGCGCTTGCCGCGAACTTCGGCATCGCCGTCTGCAAGTTCGGCGCGGCTGCCTTTACCGGCTCCGGCGCGATGTTCGCCGAAGCCATCCATTCCACCGCCGATTGCGGCAATCAGCTGCTGCTTCTCTTCGGCCTGAAGCGCGCGCAGACGCCCGCGAATGCGCTGCATCCGCTGGGCTCGGGGCGCGAGATCTATTTCTACGCGCTGATCGTCGCGCTGCTGCTGTTCTTCGTCGGCGGCGTATTTTCGGTGTACGAAGGCGCGCATCGGCTGATGCATCACGAGCCGTTGTCGAATCCGATCGTCGCGCTCGTGATTCTCGGCATCTCGGTCGTGCTCGAAGCGTTCTCGCTCGCGGGCGCGATCCGCGAAATCCGCAAGGGCGCGCCCGACAAGACCTTATGGCGATGGTTCCGCGAGACGCGCGAATCGGAACTGCTCGTTGTAGCGGGCGAGGATGTCGCGGCGCTGCTCGGCCTCGCCATCGCGTTCGCCGCCGTGCTCATGACGATGCTCACCGGCAATCCGGCATACGACGCCGCCGGCTCGATCGGCGTCGGCGTGCTGCTGATGATCATCGCGTTTCTCGTCGCGCGTGAAGTGAAGTCGATGATCGTCGGCGAATCCGCGAGCCCGGAAGTGCGCAAGGCGATCGACGCGCACTTGCGTGCGCGTCCCGAGATCACGCGCATCATCAGCCTCATCACGCTGCAATGGGGCAAGCATGTCGTGGTCGCGGTGCAGGCCGAGATGATCGACTACGCGAGCGGCCGCGCGATGATCGATGCGATCAACATCATCGAAGACGATCTGCAACATGCGTTTCCGCAAGTGCGATGGGTGTTCTTCGAACCCGATATCGCACGCGATCGCGGCGAGCCGGCGGCGTTGTAAGGTCACGAGGGGCACAAGGGGCAGGACGGGGCAGGAGCGCCGCGTGCTACCGAAACAAGGGTCGTTCAGGACCGCTTCTGCCGTATCGACGGCACCGCGTTAACATATGTGGTGCGCGTCGTCCGCATCGAGTCCCTGACATTTCGTGATCTTCATCCGACCCATGCGCAAATTGCTCCTAGCAGTACTGCTCGTCGTCGTGTCGAGCGTTCTTCCGATCTTTTCCCAATCATCCTTCGCCGCTGCCGATTCCGCGCAGCACGCGTCGCAAGCGGGCGTCGCGCTGACGCCCCAGCAGGCGCGCGATGCGCTCTCGGTGCTCAACGATCCCGCGCGCCGCTCGCAGGTCTCCGATACGCTGCGCGCCATTGCCGCGGCAGGCGCGCTGGCCGCGCCCGCCAGCGCGCCGCAGTCCGCATCGGCGGCGGCTGCGGCGCCGGCATCGGGCGCATCGAGCGTGCTGGCCCATTCGCTGACCGCGAACGGTCTCGCATCGCAACTGTCGCGGCAGGCAGGGCACTGGCTCGTGCAGATCGGCGCGGGGCTGCGGCATTCGACCGTGGCGCTGCTCGATTTCGGCTCCGTCGTTTCGTGGTGGCGCGACCGGACCTCGAGCGCGGATGCGCGCGCGCTCGTCGGCCATGTCGTGTGGACCGTGCTTGCGTCGCTCGTTCCCGCGCTACTGCTCGAATTCCTGTGCCTGCGCCTCTTGAAGCGGCCGCGCGCGCGGATCGCGGCACGCGGCGTCGCCGATGCCGAGGAGCAGGATCCCGATCTCGTGCGCGAACAACGCGCGGCCGAGCGTGCGGAAGACGCCGCGGCGCGCAGCGGCGACGAGACCGCCATGCATCTCGCCGAGCGCAAGGCCGATACGGCGCGGGGCCAGCGTCACGCCGCGCGGCACTGGACGCTGTTGCAGCGTCTGCCGAGCGCGCTACTGTACGGCTTTCTCTCGCTGGTTCCGCTCGTCGTTTTCATCGGTGTCGTCACGTTGCTCATGTCGATCTTCATCGACGACAACACGCCCGAAGCGCGCGTCGCGGGATCGCTCATCGACGTCTATCTGGTCTGCCGCGCGATCGTGATCGTGAGCGGATTTTTCATCGCGCCGCGTGCGCCCGGCCTGCGCCTCATCCAGATCCGCGATTTCTACGCGATCTATCTGCATCGCTGGGTGCAGCGCATCGTGTGCATCGCGGGCGCCGGGATTGCGCTGGCCAACGCCGCCGAGCCGCTTGGTCTGTCCGGCGATGCGCGCATCGCGATCCTGAAGATCGTTCTGCTGATCGTGCATCTGATGATCGCGTTTGTGATCTTCCAGAGCCGCACGTCGGTGGCCGAGCGTATCCGCGAGCAGGCGCGGACGAATCGTTCGGTGAGACTCTTCGGCAACTGGGTCGCCGATGTCTGGGCGGGCGTCGCGATCTTCTTCGTGATCGCGCTGTGGTTCGTGTGGGCGCTCGACGTGCAGAACGGCTACCGAACGCTGTTTCATCTGGGCGGCGTGTCGTTGCTCGTGCTGGTCGGCGCGCGTGTGCTGGCGATCGTCGCGTTCGGCGCGCTCGGCCGCGTTTTTCATCACGGCGACGAGGACGATCTCACGACCGATTCGATCGTGCGCCGCCGCGCCTATCGCTATTACCCGGCGTTGCGGCGTATCGTGCAGACGCTGATTTCGGTCGTCACGGTGGTCGCGCTCCTCGAAGTGTGGCACGTGAACATCCTGCATTTCTTCACTTCGGGCGGGGTCGGCAACCGGCTCGCGTCGGCGCTTCTCACGATCGTGGTCGCGGCCGTGTTCGCCGTGCTGGTGTGGGAGGCGGCGAACATCGTCGTCGAGCAGCGGCTCGAACAATGGACCGCGAGCGGCGAGCGTCTGCGTGCCGCGCGCCTGCGCACGCTGCTGCCGATGATGCGCTCCGGCCTCTTCATCGTGATCGCGATGGTCGTCGTTTTGACGGGCCTCTCCGAGATCGGCGTGAACACCGCGCCGCTGCTCGCGAGCGCGAGCATCTTCGGCGTGGCGCTCGGCTTCGGCTCGCAAAAGCTCGTGCAGGATCTCATCACCGGCATCTTCCTGCTGATGGAAAACGCGATGCAGGTCGGCGACTGGGTGACGCTCGCGGGCGTGTCGGGCACGGTCGAGTATCTGTCGATCCGCACGGTGCGTCTGCGCGGCGGCGACGGCTCGCTCTACACGGTGCCGTTCAGCTCGGTATCGACGGTGAACAACACGAATCGCGGCATCGGCAATGCGGCCGTGCGCGTATCGATCGCGCTCGGCCAGGATGTCGATCGCGCGATCTCCACGCTGAAGGAAATCGGCGCGGCGCTGCGCGAGGACGAAGCCTTCCGCGACGGCATTCTCTCCGACTTCAGCTTCTGGGGCGTCGATGCCGTCGACGGTTCGACCGTCACGCTCGCCGGCCAGATCCAGTGCCGCGACAGCGCGCGCTGGCCGGTGCAGCGCGAGTTCAACCGGCGCATTCTCAACGAGTTCACGGCGCGCGGCATCGAGATCGCGAATCCGCAGCGCAACTTCGTGATCGTCAACGGCGGCAATGCTGAAGGCACTCCGGAAAGCGTTCAGGACGCGGAAGAAGCGGGCGCGGATCAGCGCGGCGAGCCGTCGAAGGCCGCGCAGCATCCGACGAGCGAGGCGGCGGGCTCGGCGAACGTCGCGTCGAATGCGCCGCCGCCGCGGACCTCGCAAAGCGGCACCTGATCCTATAATCGTTCGGCCCTGAATCGCGCCCTCTCACGGGCGCGATTTTTTTCGAAGGTCGAACTTTTACGAGGATCACGCCTGCCATGAGAGTCGCCGCATCGGAATCGAAAGAGACATCGAACAGACTGGGGCGCGCGGTCGTCGCCATGACGATCGCCGTGGGTGCAACAGGCCTCGCGGGGTGCGCATCCGCGCCGCACGCGTCCGATAGCGCGAGCGGCGTGCGCGCTGTCAAGGTCATGATCGTCACGATGTTCGCGCCCGAAGGCAAAGTGTGGCTTGACAAGCTCGGCCCCTGGGACGCGATCAAGGTGGCCGGACTGTCGCCGGACTACGCCGACGTACATTGCAATCGCGACGATGTGTGCGTCGTCACGACCGGCATGGGCCACACCAACGCGGCCGCGTCGATGATGGCGCTCGCGTTCTCCGATCGTTTCGACTTGCGCAACACGTACTTTCTGATCGCGGGCATCGCGGGCATCGATCCGGCGCAGGGCACGGTCGGCTCGGCGGCTTGGGCCAAGTATCTCGTCGATTTCGGCCCGCAATGGGAACTCGACGCGCGCGAGAAGCCGGCCCGCTGGCCGAGCGGATTCATCGGCATCAACACGAAGGGGCCGAACGACAAGCCGGCGCCCGACTATCGCACGGAAGTCTTCGCGCTCAACGCGACGCTCGCCGACACGGCCTACGCAATCTCGCGCAACGTCGCGCTCTCCGACAGCGACCAGGCCAAAGCCGCGCGCAAAAAATTCAACTACGCGCCGGCGAACCGGCCGCCACGCGTGATCCAGTGCGACACGCTCGCGGGCGATACGTGGTGGTCGGGCAAATACATCGGCGAGCGGGCGCGCGCATGGACGCGGCTTCTGACGGACGGGCGCGGCGTGTACTGCACGACGCAACAGGAGGACAACGCGACCTACGAGGCGCTCAAGCGGGCGGCGAGCGTGCAGCGGGTGGATTTGTCGCGCGTGGCCGTGCTGCGCGCCGGTTCCGATTTCGATCGCCCCTACAAGGGCCAGCCGGCCGTCGACAATCTGCTCAATTACGCGGAGCAGGGCGGCTTTGCGCCGGCCCTCGAAAATCTGTACCGGACCGGTAATCCTTTGGTGCAGGAGGTTGTTACACATTGGGACGCGTGGAGTAAAGGTGTCCCGCAACGGTAACAAGCGACGTTACAAAACCAGGTAACACGGCCCGTAACATCAACGTAGCAAGGTATAGGTAACTATTACTCATCCGTGGAGGGATCGGTAAAGATCGTTTTGATGGTTATTTTTCGGGTTTTTCATCAGAGGAATAATCCCAAAAATAGCTGTTGCGGACGTCAACCGATTCCCGCAATCCCCCGTTATTGCTGGCGGCAGGTAATTATTCCGACTAAAACCAAGCCGCCCCGATTAAGCGCCGTAAACATAAGAAGAATAGACCGTGCGCGGTAAATCCAGTTGAAATTGCCAGACCGAAAAAATTACCGATCGAAAGTGTTGTTTGCAACAAAATATTATTGAGACACCCTTGCTTTAGATTCAGACCGTACTTAGAATCCGTCTCACAGTGGTTGTTACAAGATGTAACGCACTGAAACAAAGATTACGCAGGACGTAGCCGGGCAGAACGAGTCCGGTGAGGCACAAAAAAGATATCGGCAAAAAGCCGGCGGGAAATTCGGGGATTTACTGGAAGTTGCAACCATGAACGGTCGCGAAACGCTGGAATCGATCCGGGAAATCAACTTGTCTTACATCATGCTCGCGCAGCGTCTGTTGCGCGAGGACCGGGCCATCGGCATGTTCCGGCTCGGTCTGTCGGCGGAACTCGCCGATCTGCTGTCGGGCCTCACGCTCGCACAGGTCGTCAAGCTCGCGTCGTCGGATAACCTGCTTTGCGCATTCCGCTTCAACGATCACACGATGCTGTCGGCCTTGACGCAACCCGCGAAGAACGCGGACATCGCGCCGACGCACGCGGCAATCCTGCTGGCTGGCCAGCCGGCCGAACAGTTCGCTTAAGTGATGACGGAGCGAGCCATGCTGAAGAAGAGCCTCACCGAAGACGCCCAGGAAGTGTTCCGCGCCATCGCGCTGATCGAGCTCGGCGCGCGCATGCAAGTGCTGGAGAGCGAACTCACGCTCTCGCGCGATCGCATGATCCGCCTTTATCGCGAAGTGAAGGGCGTATCGCCGCCCAAGGGCATGCTGCCGTTCTCGGCCGACTGGTACATGACGTGGCTCGCCAATATCCACGCATCGCTTTTCTATAACACCTATACGTTCCTGAAGAACGAAGCTGGCTGTTCGCATCTCGATGCGTTGACCAAAGGGTATCGGCTGTACCTCGAGCACTGTAACCATAGCGGTGCCGAGGCGGTACTCGACCTTACGCGGGCCTGGACTCTTGTGCGCTTCTTCGACGCGGGCATGCTGCAGATGACACCTTGCTGCCGCTGCACCGGGAAGTTCGTCGCACACAAACATGATTTGCAGAACAACGTGGTGTGCGGGGCCTGCCAGCCGCCGTCACGCGCGGGGAAGACCAAGAAAGCGGCGGCCGCAAGACAGGCCAGTCAAGAAGCCGCGCTGGAGGTAGTGATGTCGAAGAACGAAGTGCCGGAGCATGCGGAGCACACGGCACTCGGTAACGTAGCGGCGTTGCAGCCGCAACGGGCAAGCCTGGTCGCACAGGCTGCTTAGGCGGTAGCGGCCGCCGGCCATCCTCCGGGGACTGTCCGCGAGGATGGTGGATGACCGGCTTGCCGCTACCGTGTTTTACTTTTTTCTTTTCCCGAATTCCCGAGCCCGGCGCACCTCGATGCGCCGGGCTCTTTTGTTTTCCGCCCAAGTAAAATGCTTCGATGGCACGCGCTCTCGAAGGTATCGGCTTGGCTTTTGCACAACAGGGTTTTCTGCTGACTCGTCACTGGCGCGACACCGCGGCCGGGACGGAAGTCGATTTCTGGCTCGCCACCGACGACGGCCCGAAAAGAATCCGCATCGCGTTGCAGACGAGCGTCGCGTTCATTCGCGCTGAAGATCGCGCGAAGGCCGAGCCGATCGTCGCCGGCGTGCGGGACGCTTATCTGCGCGAGCTGCCGCTCAGGGATTTTCGCCAGAAGCCCGTGCTCGGCCTTTATTGCCCGCAATATCGCCAGTTGCTCGCGCTCGAGAAGAACCTGCGAAGCGCGGGCGTCGATGTCTTCGAAGCCGATATCCGTCCGCATGAGCGCTATCTGATGGAGCGATTCATCACGGCGCCGGTGTCGTTCGATGGCGTCGCCGGCGACGGTTACATTTCCAGCGAACTGAAGCCCGCGCCGGATTACCGGCCGTCGCTGAAAGTCGTTTCGCTCGATATCGAAACCAGCGCGAAAGGCGATCTCTATTCGATCGCGCTCGAAGGCTGCGGCGCGCGTCAGGTCTACATGCTCGGTTCGTCGAATGGCGCAGAAGAGCAAACCGATTTCGCGCTCGAGTATTGCGAAAGCCGCGCCGACATGCTGCGGCGTTTCAACGCGTGGATCGCGCACTACGATCCGGACGCGATCATCGGCTGGAATGTCGTGCAGTTCGACCTGCGCATCCTCCAGCGACATGCCGACGACTACGGCGTGCCCCTCACGCTCGGCCGCGACGGCAGCGCGGTCGAATGGCGCGAGCATGGCATGAAGCGCAATCACTTCTTCATCTCGATCGCGGGAAGGCTCGTGATCGACGGCATCGAGGCGCTGCGCTCGGCGACGTGGAACTTTCCATCGTTCAGCCTGGAATACGTCGCGCAGTCGCTGCTGGGCGAAGGCAAGGCGATCGACAGTCCCTACGCGCGCATGGACGAGATCGAGCGGCGCTTTCAGGAAGACAAGCCCGCGCTCGCCCGTTACAACCTGAACGACTGCGAACTGGTCACGAAAGTCTTCGAGAAGACCGAACTGCTGCCGTTTCTGCTCGAGCGCGCGACCGTCACCGGCTTGCAGGCCGATCGCAGCGGCGGCTCGGTTGCGGCGTTCACGCATCTTTATATGCCGCGGATGCATCGGCTCGGCTATGTCGCGCCGAATCTCGGCGACGTGCCCGAGGAAGCGAGCCCCGGCGGCTTTGTGATGGACTCGCGCCCCGGCCTCTACGATTCCGTGCTGGTGCTCGACTACAAGAGCCTGTATCCGTCGATTATCCGCACGTTTCTGATCGATCCGGCCGGGCTCGCGCAAGGCATGGCCACGTCGGACGATGCCCAAACCGTGCCGGGGTTTCGCGGCGCCCGCTTTTCACGCGACACGCACTGCCTGCCCGCGATCGTCGCGCAAGTGTGGGAAGGACGCGAGGCGGCGAAGCGCCAGCACAACAAGCCGCTGTCGCAGGCACTGAAGATCATCATGAACTCGTTCTACGGCGTGCTGGGATCGAGCGGCTGTCGCTTCTTCGATCCGCGTCTCGCATCGTCGATCACGATGCGCGGTCACGAAATCATGCATCGCACGCGCGAGCTGATCGAAGCGCGCGGATACAGCGTGATTTACGGCGACACGGATTCGACCTTCGTGTGGCTGCGGCGCGCGCGCGATGAAGAAGACGCGACGCGCATCGGCCGCGCGCTCGTTGCGCATGTGAACGAATACTGGCGCGAGCATCTGCGTGAGACGTTCAAACTCGACAGCGCGCTCGAACTGCAATTCGAAACGCATTTCAAGCGTTTCCTGATGCCGACCATCCGCGGCACGGAAGAGGGCAGCAAAAAACGTTACGCAGGACTGACGACGCGCGCCGACGGAAGCGAGGAAATCATCTACAAAGGGCTGGAAACGGTGCGCACCGACTGGACGCCGCTCGCGCAGCGCTTCCAGCGCGAGCTTTATATGCGCGTCTTCAAGGGCGAGGCGTATGAGGCGTATGTGCGCGATTACGTGGGCAGCACGCGGCGCGGCGAACTCGACGAACTGCTCGTGTATCGCAAGCGGCTACGTCGCACGCTCGGCGACTATCAGCGCAACGTGCCGCCGCACGTGCGCGCCGCGCGCATCGCCGATGAATACAACGCGCGCGCCGGCCGCCCGCTGCAATATCAGAACGGCGGCTGGATCAGCTATGTGATGACGACCGCGGGTCCCGAACCGGTGGAAGCGCGGCACGCGCCGATCGATTACGAGCACTACGTGAGCAAGCAGCTTCAGCCGGTCGCGGACGGCATCCTGCCGTTCCTGCGCGACGACTTCACCGCGCTGATGTCCGGCCAGAAAGAGCTGTTCTAGGCTAAAAACGCACGCCGAAACCCGCCTCGATGATGTCCGCATCGCGGTCATAACGCGTGACCATGCGGTTCCACGTCACGCGCGCGAGCCATCGATTCGTGAGCCGGTAACTCGCCGATACCGAAACAAGGCCCGAGAAGCGGCCATCGCCGGTACGGTTTTGCGGGAGATCGTCGTTTTGCGTGATCGACAGATACGGTCCCGCGCCGACGCCGAGCGTGAGTTTGTCGTCGAAGAACGCGCGTGTCGCCCAAATCTGCGCGGCGAGGCCGTCGCGACGCGACTGCACATGCCCGCCTTCATGCAGATACGAGGCGGTGAAATCGATGTAATGCCACAGTCCGCGCCGATATTCGATGCTTTCCGCCAGATTCGTTTCAGAGTCGAGGCTGTTCAGGATCGTCGTGCCGAGCATCACGGTGACTTCGTTGTTCGTGACGTTCGTCGTGCGCGACACGGGGCGCGCGCGCGATCCGCGTCCTTCGGGCGCGTCGAGCTGATAGCCGATGCCGAAGAGCAGCGCGGTCGTGTCGGGGCCGCCGAACGCCTGCACGCGATTGAGCTTCATCTCCGCGATCCAGCGGTTGTCGAAGTAATACGCCGCGCGCAGCGTAAACATGCCGCCCCAGCCATGCGTGTTCGAATATTCGCCACCGGCCTGCGCCTGGCTGGTATCGAAATAGCGATACGGACCCGCGCCCGCCGACAATTCCAGCCGGTCGTTCCAGAGCGGCAGGCGTCCCCAGATCTGCACGGACTGCCCGTCACGATGATGATCGGGGATATGGCCTTCGTTCAGCCACGAAAAACTCCAGGCGGCATAGCGCCCGAGTCCTTCGCGATAGCTGGCTTCCCAAGAATAGGTGTTCTGGCTGCTGCTTTTGAGCGGGCCGGCGAGGAAGGAAAATTCCTGGGCGTGCGCCGCCTTTGTCGCGATGGCGAGTGCCGCGCAGACGATCATCCACGCGGCGGTTCGGCAAGGTCGTGCTTTCCTGGAGGGTGTCATCGGCGAAGTCGGATTCGCAAGTCCGGCAACTTTCGTATGGGCCTGTTCGAGCAGGATACAGACATAAGAAGATTCACGCAGAAATCTGAGTCATTCCTATTTACTCCGATGTTGGAGTCAAACGTTTGCGCGCTCGCCGCGACGGATAATCGCTCGGCCTACGTTCGCAGCCACTCACACGCGGGGTTACGTCTTTCGTCCAGCTTGCGTAGATTGATTTCATTCCAGTGCAATCGAGCAAGCGAGGTCAGCGATGGACTCCACTCCAATCGAATATCGAGGCTGTGAGCTTTCGGTCATCGTCCGGCACGTGTCCGGGCAATTCGCGGCGACGCTCTTGATCGAGCGGCCCGGCGGCGTGCGGCGCGCGATCGGACCGCTTCGCGCGTTTCCGACGGCGCAGGCCGCCGCGAGCTACGCGATCGAATGCGGCAAGGCGGAACTCGACGGCCGCCTGACGGCGCGTGAGCCGCGCGTCGCGATATCGGGTTGAAGGCGTCGCGCCTGGAATATCGAACGATCGCGCTGCTGATGCTCGCGCCGCTTCTTTCGTCCTGTACGACGCTGATTCACGAAACGTGCGCGACGGGCGAGCAGCGCGTCGTGAACGACCTCGTCTATTTCGGCACCGCAAAGCCGGTGGATTTCGTCACGCCCGCGGAATTCGACGACTTCCTGCGCACTGAAGTCACGCCGCGCTTCCCGCAAGGCTTCACGACATGGCGCGCGAGCGGGCAATGGCGCGCGGCGGATGGCTCGATGGTGCATGAACCAACCTGGGTGCTGAGCCTCGCCCATCCCGACGACGCAGCCAGCGACAAGGCCATCGGCGAAATTCGCGAACACTATCGCGCGCGCTTCGAGCAGGAATCGACGCTGCGCGTGCGGCACACCGCCTGCGCGTCTTTCTAGTCCGGTTTCGCGCCACTCGGCACCTCTGCGTTTCCGCAAAAACTTCTCAAAATCGGCCGATTCCTAGCGTCGATCATCGTGGCTGCATCAATAATTTACAAATCCACGGACGAGGCCCGATATGCTCCGACGCTTCATGCGGGCGGACGGCCTGCACGCTTTTCCCCGATTTCCATCTTTTCGATTGTCAAACCGCCATGGTGACTCTGGTCAGCTATTTCTCCGATCGCAACGCAACGTCATCGCGCGACAACCACGATGAATACTGTCGCCGCATGAATGTGAGGCATCGCTTCGAGGCGATGTCGAGCTGCGTCGATTCGATCGAGTTGCGCACGCTCTACAAGTTCCAGCTCGTGAGCGACATGTTGCGGGAAACCGAAGAGGGTGAACTGGTCATCTTCGCGACTGAAAACGCGCTGTTCGTCCGCTTTCACGACTTCGAACCGATCATGAGCGGCCGCGACGTGCTGCTGACCAAAGGACATTTCGGCGTCAACACCGAAATGTTCGTGCTGAGAAACACTGAAGAGAACCGGCGCATCGCGCGAGGGTTCGCCGCGCGATGCCGCCAATACTACGATTACGGCGATTTCGTCACCGAAGAAGCTTTGCTCGACGATCTGCCGACCGTGCCTGACTGGGATGATCTGAACGGCGTGGTGCCGATCGCATCGATGTGGTCGAGCCAGCATCCGGATTTGCGCGGCAGGGAAGTCATCGCCGTTTCGCTCGTCTATACGCCGCGTCTTTACAGCAAGTGCGGCCCGCTGTGGCGCGCGATGTTCGCACGTCATCTGAATGCGTGCCACGCGTCGGGCGAACTGCGCGTGTTCGAAAGCGCGGCGCCGCTGTCGAGCGATTCGAACGAGCCGCTTTCCGTGTATCAGCCGGGGCGCTCCATCGCGGTCGTGATGCTCTACACGCCGAACATCGCGAGCTATGCGCGTTACGGCGAAGCGAGTCTGCGCGCCTATTGCGAGCGGCATGGCTATACGCTGTATGTGCATCGCGACGTGCCGCCGGACTTCGGGCGCGACGCTTGTGGCAACTGGGCCAAGCCGTTCCTACTCCAGAAGTACCTGCCGCAGCACGACTGGGTCTTCTGGATGGACGCGGACATCATCGCGATGAATCAGACGGTGAAGCTCGAGAAGTTTATCGAAGGACGCGAGCGCGTACTGACCGCGGACATTTGCGGCTGGCGTTTCAACTCGGGCGTGATGGGCTTCCAAAACACGGAACAAAACGCCCGCGCACTCGATGACGTGCTCGCGAAGGTACGTGAGATCGAGGACGTCAAATACACGTTCTCGAGTCAGGGCGACCAGTTCGTCTTCATGGAGCAACTGATCGCGCACGGCCTGTGCCCCGACATGGACTCGCCCGAACTCGTGAGTTTCAGGGAGCTCAACACGCCGTGGTACTACGCGGACCCGAGCACGTTCCTGTGCCATTTCCACGGCCTGAGCACCGAGATGCGGACCTTGTATATGTCGATGAACGCCGTGCCGGAAGGCGGTTTCGAGGCCATCGAACGAGAAGCGCCGCGCGCGGCTTACGGCGCCACGCCGCGCACGCAAATCCTGATTCGCACGCCCGCCTGATGTTCGGCTTACGCGCCAGCCATCTTCCTCATGAGACGCGCGCGCGGGTCCACCGCCTCCTGTAGCGCCGGCTCCGGCGCGAGATCCCATGCAAAGCCACGTGCACGGACGCGGCGCGTCGGCTTGGCGTTCTGACGCCGGCGCACCAGCGAGCGCACGGCGCGAGCGAGCGCGAGGTCGATTGCTCCGCGCCAGTCGCGCGCGATCGATGTCGCCACGACCTTGTTTTCCCGATTCAACTGCACTTCCACCTGACAGCGCTTGTCGACGCCGCCACGCGGCCCGTTGATGTCGGACAAGCTGACAGTCGCCTTCGAGATCAGCCATGCTAGGCGTCGAAAGACGAATTCGCTGCGCGCCTTCGCGAGTTCGTGCATCGCAATGGCTTCGGGATCGCGGGACTTGAACAGGACTTTCATTGACGCCTCCTCGTTGAACATGGGATCAGCGTAAGGCGCGAGCGCGTTGCGAAAAAGCAGAAGTAACGGAACACGAACTTCGAAAAAACCGAAGTTACGTTCCTGCGCGCGCAAGCACTTGCTGCGTCAACGGATGATGCCGCCCGCGCCGCGAAATGATCGCGTGGACTTCCTCCTTCACGTCGGGCGAGCGGCCGAGCCAGCGCAGGCCGCGCAACAGCGGCGCATCGCCCGCGCCGAATTCCGCGAGCGGAAACACGCCGAGGCCGCGCGCACCGAACACGGCCATCAATGCACTATCTTCAAACTCGCCGACGATGCGCGGCGCGATGCCCTGCGTCTCCAGCCAGCGATCGAGCCGCGCGCGCAGCGACGAGTGGCCAGTCGGCAGAAGAATGGGCAGCGAGGCGAGGCTCTCCGGAAAGTGATCGATCGCGCTCTTGCGCACGATGGAAGCCGGCCCGTACCAATCGACCGGCGACGCGATGAGGCGCTCGCTCGTAAGCCGCAGATTGTGGTTATGCGGCGCGGGATGGCTCGCGAGCACAAGATCCAGCCGGTGCAGCGCCAGTTCGGCGAGCAGTTCGTCCGTTTCGCCTTCGTGACAGAGCAGGCGCAGCGAGGGATTGGCGAGCACCGGCGAAAGCAGCGCATGCGCGGCGAGCTTCGAGATGCCGTCCGACAGCCCGACGGCGAGACGCGCGAGCGTACCGCTCGCCGCTTCCCGCACTTCATCCTGGATCATCTGCCCGAGCTGAAAGATTTCTTCGGCGCGCGCGAATGCGGCCTGTCCCGCTTCGGTCATGGTGACGCCGCGTCCCGCCGGTTTGAGCAGTTGATGCCCGAGCGATTTTTCCAGCTCGCGCACTTGCGCGCTGATGGTCTGCACGGCCATGTCGAGCCGCTCCGCCGCGCGTGCGAACCCGCCTTCCTTCACGACGACCCAGTAGTAATGCAAATGTCGATAGTTGAGCATGCGTCGCGCGTCCTCGCAGTTCCGGTAATGATCCAATACTTCGAAAAACCCGAAGTTTGATTTCGATTATCGCTGATTTTTTCGATTGCGAAAAACGACGATCATGGCGCGATACATCCAGTCAATCGAACCTTCCCTCGCTCATGGAATATCTACTCTCGCTCGCCGCCGATCCCGCCGTGTGGGCCGCACTCGTCACGCTGATCGTGATGGAAGTCGTGCTCGGCATCGACAATCTCGTCTTCATTTCGATACTCAGCAACAAACTGCCCGTCGCCCAACGTGCGCGCACGCAGCGCATCGGCATCATGCTTGCGCTCGTGATGCGGCTCGCGCTGCTCGGCACGGTCGCGTGGATCGCGCAACTGACCACGCCGGTCTTCTCCGTGTTCGATCATGCGTTCTCGTGGCGCGACCTCATCCTGCTCGCGGGCGGTCTGTTCCTCGTCTGGAAGGCGACCAAGGAGATGCACCATCACGTCGGAAAGAACCACGACGAGGCCGCCGGTGTCGCGTCGAGTCTCGGCAGCATCACGGCGTGGTCGGCGATCGGCCAGATCCTGCTGCTCGACCTCGTGTTTTCCGTCGACAGCATCATTACAGCGGTCGGGATGACCGAGCATCTGCCGATCATGTTCATCGCCGTCATTTTCGCGGTCGCGACAATGCTGTTCGCCGCTCAACCGCTCTCGCGCTTCATCGAGCGTAATCCGACAGTCGTGACGCTCGCGCTCTCGTTCCTGCTCGTGATCGCGATGACGCTGATCGCCGAAGGTTTCGGAACGCACGTGCCGAAGGGATACATCTATGCGGCGATGGGCTTCGCGGGATTCGTCGAAGGCCTGAATCTGCTTGCGCGGCGCGTGAAGGGCAAGCGGGACGCGAATGTGCAGACGGAAAACCGCGCGCGTCTGGATGGCGTGTCCGGATGACCTTCGAACGGGGCGCGCGGCGCTTATCCACAGCTTTGGTGCACAAGGCTGTGGACAAACGGGGGAGCCGCGCGCTATCAGCCTGATGTGGCTGAAGAAATCCGTAATGCTCCCGCGATGAAACGATCATCCGCGCAGCTTCGACCCGACTGTGCGCCGGCTCGCAGTTCACGCACGTCCGATCGGGAATTCCGCTTGCTTCTCGCACGGCAAGTGACTACGTTATGCGATAGCGAACGCCTGATTTCTTTCGGTTCCCGAAATATCCACCGATGAAATTGCGCTTCGCGCACCGCGATCAATCGTCGGCAGAAAAGAAACGATAAGACAAGAACAACGGTCGCCCCGATTGATCAGACGCCTCGGAATGCAGGCCACAGGAGGGACGAATGAGCCCGCATTGGGAGATCGGCACGGCGAGCGTCGGGTTCGAGCCCATCGCGCCGCAAGCGCTCGCATCCGTCGCGCGCATCGATCCATATATCGTGTGGGCCAACGCAACGCATTATCGCGACCTCGGCGGCACGCCGCGCGGCCGCGTGCCGATCGCCATCGAGATGAAGCAGGGCGGCGATACCGCGCGGCAATTCGCGCAGACCATCGAGCGTAACGGCTGGCAGGAGTGGATCTGGATGTCGGCGCTCTATCGCGATCCGCCCGCCGCGCTGGAGGCGACGCGCTTTTGCACCGCTCACGTTACGCGCGAGTTCTACGCGCATCTGAACACCGACCTCGCGGGCAAGTTCGAACGCTTCACGGAAGCGCTCGTGATCACGTCGCATGTCGATGCGGCCGTGGAACAGGTAGCAGCCGAGCATGCGCCGATGCGTGAAGGGCTTGGTAACGCGATCGTCGGCGTATGCGATGAAGAGATCGCGTTCACGCACGCGCGTTTCTCCGAGGACGCCACCGGCACGCGCACACGCTTTCAATGCTTCTGGAATCAGAACGACGCGGCCGAACCGGCAGCCGGTCTCGGCTACGGAAGCGAGCTGCTCAAACATCAGATGGACGCGATGCTGAACGATGCGCGTCTTCATGCCGAGACGGCGCAGACGGCCGGCGGCGCACGTGTCTACGGCTTCGCGCATGACGGCCCGGCCGCCGCCGAGCTTGCGGGGCGCTATCCTTCGCGCGCGTTGCGGCGCGCCGCTTCCGCAGACGACGACGGCAGCCACGACGCGCCCCTGCCCATGATCGGCGTGAAGCTCAAGAGACGCTGCCGCACGATGCGCGACGCGTTCGGCCCCTGTCCCGATGCCGAAGTGCTCGACGCCGTCCGCTACGTCGTGCAGCGCGCGCAGGACATCGGCGGGGCGGGCTGTCATGCGCTCGTCAGCCTGAATGCCGGAAATGTCGCGTGGCAGCAGGACGGCAGTTCGCTCATCGAAAGCGCGCTCGACGAATTGATGGACACCGGCGCCTGCTCCGTCGTGCTTCCATCGGGCAACGTCGATTTGTCGCACTGCCGTGGGGCGCTGACGATCGCGGATCGCGCGGAGTCGGCATTGCGCTGGCCCGTGCGCGCGCATTCCGCATCGCCGAGTCTCGCGGAGATCTGGTGTTCGAGCGATGCCGGCGCACCCGCCGTCGATGTGCAGATCGTGCCGCCCGAGGGCATCGCGAGCGCGTGGCTCACGCTTGGCGATATTGGCACATACACGCGTGGCGGCGATGCAATCTGCACCGTCGTGCATCTCGGCCGGGGCGCGCGCGGCGAAGGACACATGATCCTCGTCGCGCTCGCGCCGACCGCCGCACGCAGCGGCATGCGCCGCGCGGAGGCGGGCGAGTGGCTGATTCGCCTGAGGAACAACGCGTCCGCGACGGTCACCGCCTATGCGTGGATGCAGTGCGACGAATCGTTCGACGAGACGCCGCTCGTCGTTCCGTCGCATTCGCGCGATGACGGCAAGTAGCGCTCAACCGCGCGAATGGAGCGCGATGATCTCCTGAAGATCGAGGTCGTGCTCCAGCGAGTGCAGAAGCTCGTCGTGAATCTCGCCCGCGCGATGCATGCGCAGCAACTCCGCGCGCCCGGCCGCGATCGCGGCGAGCACGACGTCGTAATGCGCATGGCGCGCGTCGGCCGGGAATTCCTCCATGTCCTCGAAGCGTCTGGTAAGTCCCGCGCGATACGAGTATTGCTCGAGCAGACGCGGATGGATCACGTTGCCGTCCGCGTCGTGCACGAGCGGCTGAATCGCCTCCAGTTGCGCGGACTCCAGGCGCGCCCATGCCTGCGGCTCGGTGAGATGTCGCGATGAGCGCTCGTGGCCGCGCGTCAGCGAAAGCAGGGCGATGAGCGGGCCAATCGTCGCGCCCTGCAGCAGCACCGTGACGAGGATCACCGCGAAGCCGGCGAACAGGATGAGATCGCGGCCCGGCATCGTTTCGGGCAAGGAGAGCGCAACCGCGAGCGTCACCACGCCGCGCATGCCGGCCCAGCTCACGACGGTGGCCGCGCGCCAGTCGGGAACGGCGGCGCCGGCTTCGGGGCCGTTCCCGCGCTTGCGTCCGGAGACTGTCCACGCGATCCATTTCACCGCCTCGGCGCCGAACACCCACACGAAGCGCGACAGGATCACGACGGCGATCACCGCGGCAGTCGCGGGCCCGAGCAGCGAGAAAGCATCGCCGACGCCGCCGAGCCGCACCGCGATGCCCCGCAGCGACAAGCCGATCAGCACGAAGACGAGCGCTTCCAGCACGAACACGACGACCTGCCAGAAAGCCGTGCCGCGCATGCGCTGCGCCGCCGTGAACACTTCGTGCTGATGCCAGCCGACGACCATGCCGCACGTGACCGTCGCGATGACGCTCGACACGCCCAGTTCTTCGCCCGCGATATAGCTGACCCACGACGTCAACATCGACGTGGTGATGACGAGGTAATCGTCCTCGAGCGCGCGCATGATTTTGACGGCGATGAAGCCCGCAATTATCCCGACCACGACGCCGCCGATCGCCAGTCCCGCGAAGCTCGCGACGGCGCGCGGCGCGCTGAACACGCCGCTCATCGCGGCGACGAGCGCGAAGCGAAACAGCACGAGGCCCGCGGCATCGTTGAGCAGGCTTTCGCCTTCGAGCAGCACCATCAGACGACGCGGCAGCGCGACGCGTTCGAGCACGGCCTTGGCGGCGACGGCATCGGGCGGCGAGACGACCGCGCCGAGCGCGAAACACGCGGCCCACGGCAGCTCGGGCACGACGAGATGCACCGCGATGCCGACGACGAGCGTCGTGAACGCCACCGCGCCAATCGCGAGCAGCAGGATGCCGCTCAGATTGCGCTTGAAGTCGTCCCACACGAAGAAGTACGCGCCGTACATCAGAAGCGGCGGCAGAAACACGATGAGCACGAGCTCCGGGTCGAGCTCGATATGCGGCAGGCCCGGCACGAACGCCATCGCGACGCCGCCGACGAGCAATGCAGCAGCGGGCGGCAAGCGCAAGCGCTTGGCGAGCACTTCGAGCGCGATGATCGCGATCAGCGAGACGAGCACCAGATTGAATGCCGTGGCGGCGTGCATGAATTGTCCTCGGGTTGTGCGGTGAGTTCTTGCGCTGAAATGCGCGGCGGCCCACGCAGATGCCGCGCATCGCGCTGCTACGATCGACGCGGGGCCGGGCCGCGAGCCGGGGACATCGTATCTGAAAGGAAGGGAAAATGAGACGAAAGTCGTCAGGCGTGGCGGTGGCGGCGGTGCTGGTGGGCGTCGCCGTGGCAGCCGTGCT
Source organism: Caballeronia jiangsuensis (assembly GCF_046030135.1). Classification (NCBI taxonomy): domain Bacteria; kingdom Pseudomonadati; phylum Pseudomonadota; class Betaproteobacteria; order Burkholderiales; family Burkholderiaceae; genus Caballeronia; species Caballeronia jiangsuensis. The sequence continues at coordinate 4,730 of NZ_JAQQDB010000050.1, read as the reverse complement.
TTATATCGCGAGCTTCGGCAGGTCTCGTCACGCCGATGCGCCCGTGCCGACGTCCTCGGCGCTCGCCGCACAGGACGGCGCGGCGAGCGCGGCGGGTTTCGGGAACGCGCCGAAACAACCCGAAACCGTGCAGGGCGATCAAACCGCCGCGCGCTGACACGCGGCGTCCAGTCTTTGTCGCAGGTATCGAAACCTGTCACGCGCGACAGGAATATGCCTTGCTCGCCGTCTGACGATGCCAATGGAGGCACGTCGGGAGCATATCGCGATGGGACACCATCCAGAGCAGGTTCCAGCCGCCGCGCTGCCCGTCGACGGGCGCGGCATGATCGGCAACATGAAGACGGCGGCGCTCGTGTCGCTGTGCGGCGCGATCGACTTCATGTGCTTTCCCCGCATCGACTCGCCGACGCTCTTCGCCGGGCTGCTCGATAGCGAACGCGGCGGCGCTTTTTCGATCACGCCGCGCACGCCTCATGCGAGCCGCCGCGCCAACGTCAAGCAGATGTATCTGCCTGAAACGAACGTGCTGCTCACGCGTTTCATGACCGACGAAGGCGTGTGCGAACTGCTCGATCTGATGCCGGTCGCATTGAATGCAGCCCGCGCCGATCAAGTGCCGAACTGCGTGCTGCGCATCGTGCGGCTCGTGTACGGGCGCATGACGCTCGACGTGCGCTGCGATCCGCGTTTCGACTACGCGCGCGCGACGCACACGGCGCAGGCGGTGGAGAAGGGCGTCGATTTCATTCGCGCGGATGGCTCGCCGCCCGTGCGCCTGATTGCGAACGTGCCGCTCTCGATCGACGGGCAAAGCGCCTGCGCGACGCTGGATTTCGAGGCGGGCGACTGCGCGTGCTTCGCGCTCGGCGACGCGCACGGCCTTGCCGATATCGAAGCGAATCACGATGCGATCCTCTCCGACACCATCGATTACTGGAAGGCGTGGTCGTCGCGCTCGACGTATCGCGGGCGCTATCGCGAAGTCGTGCTGCGCTCGGCGCTGACGCTCAAGCTCCTGAGCTCGGAGGAATTCGGCGCGATCGTCGCCGCGCCGACTTTCGGCCTGCCCGAGGCGCAGGACGGCTCGCGCCGCTGGGATTACCGCTTCACCTGGATCCGCGATGCCGCGTTCTCCGTGTACGCCTTGCTGCGCCTCGGCTACACCGGCGAGGCGGAACGCTTCATGAAATGGATCGCCGAGCGCAGCCGCGATTGCAGCCTGCACGGCCAGTTGCGCGTGATGTATTCGGTCGATGGCGCCGACGCGCTCGCGGAAAGCCCATTGACGAGCCTCGTGGGCGACATGCCGGGACATGTCGTGGTCGGCAACGAGGCGCGCGATCAGATGCAGCTCGATGTCTACGGCGCGCTGCTCGATTCGGTCTACCTCTACAACAAGTACGGCGCGGCCATTTCCTACGATGGCTGGCGGCACGTGACACGCACGGTCGATTACGTCGTCGAGCACTGGCGCGAGCCCGACAACGGCATCTGGGAGTTCCGCAACGGCACGCGCGCGCTTCTGCATTCGCGTCTCATGTGCTGGGTGACGCTGGACCGCGCGTTGCGCCTTGCCGAGAAACGCTCGCTGCCCGCGCCGCTCGCGAACTGGTTCAAGACGCGCGACGAGATTCATCGCGACATCCACGAACAGTTCTGGAACGACGACATCAGGAGTTTCGTGCAGACGCCGGGCTCGGCCACCCTCGACGCGTCCGCGCTGATGATGCCGCTCGTGCGCTTCATCGGCCCGAAGGATCCGCGCTGGATCGGCACGCTCGATGCGATCGGTCGCGACTTGCGCGTCGATCCGCTGATCTTCCGCTATACGCGCGGCTCTACGCTCGACGGCCTGCCCGGCACGGAAGGCGGCTTCTCCGCCTGCTCGTTCTGGTATGCGGAGGCGCTCGCGCGCGCGGGGCGCGTGGACGAAGGGCGGCTCGTCTTCGAGAAGATGCTGGCGTATGCGAATCATGTCGGCCTTTTCTCGGAGGAAGTGGCGACGAGCGGCGAGGCGCTCGGCAATTTTCCGCAGGCGCTCACGCATCTCGCGCTCATCAGCGCGGCGTATCAGCTCGACCGGAATCTCGACCGCGTGCATGTTCCCTGGACCTGATCGATCTGCGTGTATCCTTTCAGCTCACTCTGAGCATGAACGGAGGACAGTCCGATGAACGGCAAGACGGTCATGGCGTGCATCGACGCGGCGCATGCGTCGCTCAAGGGACATGCCGACGAAATCGCGTCGCTCGATCAGGCGATCGGCGACGGCGATCACATCATCAACCTGCTGCGCGGCATGGATGCGCTCACCGGCATGCGCGCGCAGATCGAAGCCGAAGCCTTCGCGCCCGCGCTCAAGCTCGCGGCGACGAAGGTGCTGTCGACGGTCGGCGGCTCGTCCGGGCCGCTCTTCTTCTCGATGCTGACCGGCATGGCGAAAACATCCACCGACGATGCCGGCGTCGACGGTTTCGCGCGCGCGTTCGCGGCGGGCGTCGAAGCCGTCGGTCAACGTGGCAAGACGCGCATCGGCAGCAAGACGATGATGGACGTGCTGATTCCCGTCGCCGAACGTTTCACCGCAATGGCCGATGCGCTCGCTTCGACGCAGGACGTGCTGGAAGAACTGCCGCGCATCGCGGAAGAAAACATGCTTGCGACGCGCGACATGCTCGCCACAAAGGGACGCGCGTCGTTTCTCGGCGAGCGCTCGCGCGGTCATATCGATCCGGGCGCGCGATCGAGCCAGCTCATGATCGAAGCCGTCTGCGCGCGGCTTGCGCAAGGCGACGCCTGAACACAAAAAGGAGCAGGGGACATGAAGAAATTCATCAATCGCGTCGATGACTATCTGACCGAAAGCCTCGCGGGTTTCGCCGCGGCGCATGCGGACCTCGTGACGGTCAGCTTCGATCCGCTCTACATCGTGCGCAAGGCGCCGAAGCCGGGCAAGGTCGCGATCGTCTCGGGCGGCGGATCGGGTCATGAGCCGTTGCATGGCGGCTTCGTCGGGCACGGCATGCTCGATGCCGCGTGCCCCGGACAGGTCTTTACATCGCCTACGCCCGATCAGATGATGGCCGCGGCCCAGGCGGCGGACACGGGCGCGGGCGTGCTGTTCATCGTGAAGAATTATTCAGGCGACCTGATGAACTTCGAGATGGCGTCAGAGCTGTGCGAGATGCCGAACGCGTCGGTGCTCGTCAACGACGATGTCGCCGTCGAGAACTCCAGCTTCACGACAGGACGGCGCGGCGTCGCGGGCACGGTGATCGTCGAGAAGCTCGTCGGCAGCTTCGCGGAAACCGGCGCCGATCTGCAGGCCTGCCGAACGTTCGGCGAGCGCGTGACGGCGCGGATCGCATCGATGGGCGTGGCGTTTTCGAGCTGCACGGTGCCCGCCGCGGGCCGGCCGACCTTCACGCTCGGCGACGATGAAATCGAGATCGGCGTGGGCATTCACGGCGAGCCGGGACGCAGACGCGCGAAGTTCGAGACGGCGAACGCGATCGCGGATGAATTGCTCGCGGCGATCGTCGATGACCTGAAGCCCGCGGCGGATGCGCCGTTGCTTTTGCTTGTCAATGGGCTGGGCGGCACGCCGTTGTCGGAACTCTATTTGCTCTACAACTCGGCGCGGACGTGGCTCGATGGGCGCGGGTTGAGCGTGGCGCGCTCACACGTGGGCGCGCTGACGACATCGCTGGAAATGGCGGGTGCGTCGATCACGCTCTGCGCGCTCGATGACGAGATGATGAGGCATTGGGACAGTCCGGTGCATACGGCGGGATTGCGTTGGGGAATGTGAGCATCGATAGCGTGGCGTGGTCATCGGACGTCGTAATAAAAGGAGTTCGCGCGGCGGGAAGGGTATATAGTGAGCAGGCCGGTCTCACTACGTGGACCGGTCTTTCAGAGGTAGTCATGCGATTAGATATAAAGAAGGCAGTCCCTCTCGCGGCAAATGAGAGTGCTTACAACCGGGAGCGTCAGGCCCGGCTTCTCACGCTCAAAACCGAAGACGCCAACCGGGCGGACCAGAGGCGCATCAGCTATGCGCTCATCGATTCCACCGCAAGCAAGTGGCGATTTCCGCCAACGCCATAAGAGGCCGAGGCTGACTATGGCGCTTCATTTTCCGAATCCGAGCCGAAGCTACGATGCGGCCAGGCATTGCGTGTTTTTCTGGGGTTACGACGACTCGCGGGAAATCACGTTCGAGGTCGGCGGCGCAACGCTCAAAGGCCTGCAACCGGCGCTCGGGTCCGATGAACGGTCGTTTCTCGTGGCATTCGACGAGTTCCGCGAAAAGCTGCTTGAAATCGCGCAAAAGCGATACGTTCGCGGCCCGCAGAATCGATATTCGATTTGATGAGGCTTCGGTCCGGCCTGGCCGCTGACGGCTGTGCAAACCGATCAAGGTATTGTCTTTCATGCAGCGAGTGATCGAGTATCGCGGGTTCGAGATTCACGTCGAATTGACGCCGGCCGGTGAAGACACGTTCAACGTGATTTTCCAGATCAAAGGCGGCACCAACCTCGGCGTACTGGGCGCGCGAGGAGGCCGCATACCGCTGCGCAACGGGCCGTTCACGGAACGATGGGCGTACCTGGTTGCCGAGATTGCAGGACAAGCTGCGATCGACGTGTTGCTTGGACCGGACGAGTGATTCCAGGTTTTCTCGTTTCGCTCCGAGCACGAACTTAGGAACCCTTATCATAAG